>NZ_WMDN01000010.1:0-145815 GCF_021236965.1 Photobacterium carnosum
CAACCATAGCTAACAACCATAGCTAACAACCATAGCTAACAACCATAGCTAACAACCATTGATTCAGTTTGTTATATCAGGGATAGAAAATAAAGTGTATGTAGTAAAATATGTTGAGTAGTACTATATGCATGTAGATGCTTATTTGTACGTAGGGAGGATAATTATTTACACTGTAAATACGTAATACGGATAGGAAGTACTAAAGGGAGCGTTTGAGATTTACACTGTAAAGCAATAAAAGGGAAAGTCTATTTACACTGTAAATAGACTTTATCTATGGTTTTAAATTTACACTGTAAATAAGTTATGCGGGTTGTGATTGCTTCTCTGTGATGAATCCTTGATAGCCGCCAACGAATAATTCAGATAGCCGTTCTAATTGCGTTTCGGTTTCTACTCGAGTTGCGATCACTTTAATATTAAGGCTGTGTGCAGTTCTACAAATTGAAGATAATACCGCTGATTTTGTTTGATCATTCAATTGGTGAGTGTATACGTAATCAATCTTTACGTAATTAGGTTGCAACTCTTTTAGATAGGTTAAAGATTGAAAATTACGCCCATAGTTATCGATACCAAAACCAAAATCGTATTTACGAATAATAGAACATAAAATACCTGTCGCATCTGGATGTTTGATACAACTGATTTCTTGAATTTCAAAAAATAGTCGAGAGCTGAGTAATGTATTCTTTTGTAATAAATTATCTAACCAACGAATAAAGCTTGGATCATTAATACAACTATTGGTGATATTTATTGCGAAGGGGCCTATTGTTCTATCGGCATTTAATTTATTGATGATTGCAACAATAACATGTCGGTCAAACCAACTTCCTATTTTTAAGTCTTCTATCGCCCCTAAAAACATACCTGCTGAATAGTAGTTATTGTTTTTCTTAATCGCGGTAAAAACCTCATAATGATAATTTATACCATTTGATAAAGTGGCGGGTTGATATTTATAAATAAACAAGTCTTCACTAATGGCTTCTTCAAGTAATGCTTTCCATTGTTGTTTTCCCAGCGTTATTTGGTTATTTATATCTTTAATGATTGCCATTGATTCATTAGGCATTATTTTTGCTTGCGTTAGTGCATTATCCAGTTGGGTTAATATCTGACTTGGTGTACTTTTATTTTCATTAAAGACTAAGCCAATTGCGACATTGTCATTAATAGTATTGGTACTTAAATCATTAAAAACATTTATTAATGATTTACTACAAATTTTCAGTTTTTCAATCGATATATTAGGAATGAGAATAGCAAATTCATCTTTAGATAGGCGAGCAAGGGTTACATCATTAAAGGTTAATACTTCATTTAATCGTGTTGCTATAGTTTTTACTAACTCATCGCCTTTTTTGAATCCTTCATTTTGATAGCATTCATTGATTAAATCAGTTTGAATTAGTCCTAATCCTCCTTTATAGGATTCATTGAGCCATGAACTGAGTTGGTGAATAAAAAAACTACGATTACCTAAGCCTGATATATTATCGAGATAAGCTTGTTGCCTTAATTTCATTGCTTCATCTGCTTGATTTTTAAAATTAGCATCTAATTGGTAACAGATTTTATTAAATGCACGCACAATAATGGCTAAATCTGATTCGTTGGGTATGGATAGTGGTGCTTGATTTAAATTCTCTATTGTTTTAGCTCTTAGTGTTAATCGGGCTAACGTTGCGTGGTTTTTAGAACAAATAAAATAAACAAGTAAACTAGAGATAATTGCAATGATGATATTTGCCAATACAGTATGTGTACTTATTTGCCATAGTTGTTGATAATTAAGTATTGGTTGTGCGGTTATTGTTAATAAACCTAATGATTGATCGTTATGCTCGATTATTCGTTGTTCAGTATGAGATGGAATTTTAAATAAGTGTTGAAACCAATTTGGCGAGTGAGTAGTGGGTATAATATTATCTTGACGAACAAGCTGATAAGCGTCAGTTGATGTAAGGCTGATCTGACTATAATTAGTCTTTGGAAATAATTGATTAATGATGATGGATAATTTTTTTTCTTGGTTTTCTGACACGATAGGCGCATTTAGTTTTGTAAATGCTTGGGGTAGTATAACTAAAGCTCGATTAATATCTGCTTGTGACGTTATGATATGTTGATATTTTAATGTTGAATAGCTTGAATAAAGTTGTTGAGCAGTAATTGCACTAACAACAGAGCAAACTAATACGGTTAGACTAATAACTTGTCGTTTGAAAAGTGTCATAATTTGAGCACCAAAAAAGTTAAGTGCAGCACTCAATGAGTAAATGGTTGATAGAGAGATGCTGAAGATGAAGATATCTGATTGATATAATTTATCAAAACTCAGCGATATACAGTTGATTGTTTCTTAACAAAAGTTGTTTTTCGCTAAATGCGTCTATTTCTTTTTGCAACAAACGAGAGTTTACAATTTAGAAGAGCTTTTATTCAGTTATTCATGATGATGTAGGTATTAATTATTAAGTGTTTTTAACGAGGAGAGAGAAAATGGATTTGACTGATATTCGTCGAGAATATACTAAAGGCGGTTTACGTCGTGATGATTTGCCAAGTGAACCACTTGTTTTATTTAATCAGTGGCTTCAACAAGCCGTTGATGCTAATTTGCCTGATCCTACCGCTATGACTATTGCGACCGTTAATGCTGACGGTCAACCCTTTCAACGGATTGTGTTATTAAAAGATATCGATAATGAAGGTTTTATTTTTTATACTAATTTGAGTAGTCGTAAGGCTGAACAATTACGTATAAATAATAAAATAAGCTTACATTTTCCATGGCATATGCTTGAGCGCCAAGTACATGTTACTGGTTATGTTGAACAATTATCAACTCTTGAAGTAATGAAGTATTTTTCAAGTAGGCCTAAAGAAAGTCAAATAGCCGCTTGGGCAAGTAAACAAAGTTCTCGGCTTTCTGCTCGTCAGGCTTTAGAAGGGAAATTTTTCGAATTAAAACAGAAATTTGCAGCAGGTGAAGTACCTCTTCCTAGTTTCTGGGGAGGGTATAGAGTTAAGTTTGAGTCGATTGAGTTTTGGCAAGGTGGTGAACATCGATTACATGATCGTTTTATTTATTTACGTGGTAACAATAATAACTGGGATGTCGAACGTTTAGCACCATAAGCTAATGAATTAGCAGAGTAATTTGTACTCCGCTAATGTTATTAATATTCTCGTAATATAATCGATTGCTGTGTTTTCAACATACTTTCTGGTATATGAGAACCAAAGCCAGCATCAAGTGCTAATTCAATCAATTCACCTTTTGAATTAGCATTGAATTTGTCTCGTAATCGAACAACATAGTTTTCAACAGTTTTGACTGCTAATTGTAATGTTTTGGAGATATATTGCGGTTTTTTACCGTACAGTAGTAAAAATAATACTTCTGATTCGCGTGTATTAAGAAAAATGTTTAATTGTTGATTATTAAAATGATTACTTTTTTCTTGTTGGTACTTGATCTCGCTAGAACGGCAAAGCCAATGTCCAATTTCAAGTAAAGAAGTGTCTTTTAGTTCTATACCTGAAAAAATAGTCCCAATAATTTTACTATTGTTATCTCGCCATGCTGTTTTTGTAAATAAATGTACTCGCCAAGATCCATCTGCGTACGGATGAATGTCAAGTATACGTAACCGTTTTTCGGTTGTCATTACTTGCAAATCTTGTTGTTGAAATATATATGCATATTTATCGCTTAAATGAGGAATATCAAAATCAGTGAAACCAATGCAATCTAGTGGATTATTAAAACCTATGATTTTAGAGTATTCCTCATTAACATAAACAAAAACTGAATTTATATCTTTACAACCCCAACAACCAGGTAATTGGTTCAATATATCTAATGAGGGGTGAGTACTATGAGTGTCCATTTATTATGAGCTTTATGTCTATTATTAATTATAACTTTCGTTAATTGTAATGAGTTTATTACATTGGGTAAATATATATACCATATAATGCTCATTTTATAAGCGAAAATGTATTGAATAAAAAAAGCCGATCATAGCGATCGGCAAAAAAAGAACCTAGACTCCTGAGAGTATAATCCTGTACGACGTGTAGAAGAGATAATCAATAAGCGTTGTTATTTGATAGTACATATTACAACCCTTATTGATTTTATCCTTACGGATAAGTATTAATATTTACCAGTGTGGTTAAAATATTAATATGGTAACTATATATAAGCCTTAGGCAACAAAATAGGGGGGAAATCACCCGTTGACATTACGATTTAGTATTGCTAGTCATGCTCGTCTGTATGTCTTTTTAGACATTATTGTGCCAGATAAGCTTTTTACCAAAACTTAAGCTATTGTCTGTCATTTTTATCATCGTTAGTTTTATTTTCCAAATTGGTGCGGAAATAAACTTTGCGGATGGAAAAATAGTGTAATAAAGATTTTTTGCTTTTTCTGAATCTTTATTTATTAGCTTTTCAATATGACCTTGAAATTGAATACCTTTTATATCAATTATATTCTTTGGTTGAGGAGCTATGGTACCAACAATATTATTATTGAGTATCATTAATTGACTATGTTTACTATTTTCACTTGTCATTATAAATAGTGACATTTCATTTGAATTAAAAACATAATAACAATTAGCACACCATAGATCAGAAGAATTATTTACACATAGTGTTAACAGGTGATTACATTTTATAAAGTTACATATATGTTTGATATTATCCATTATATACCTCGAGCTATTTATTAAATTATACACAAAAGGTGATTGTTTTTATTTTTATAGCCTAATAAAAATGAATAATTATACATAATTAATGGTAGATATTATGAAGGTAGGAGTGTGATAAGTAAAATTATTAGGTCATGGAACGATGATCAAGGGATCGATAAAATCATTGAAAATTTAAGATATCGTTTTTTTTAACACATTGTTTATAAATGTTTTTATTATTATAGTTGGTTTAGTGCCATCAATGTAAGCTTGTTTTTGCCTTAGTTAACCATATATTGGCCAGTAGATTTTAGTTGAAGTTACATTCCCCGTAAAAAATCGTATCTTGATCATCGTTCTGTTACTGCTTTTGTCGTTTTTTTCTTAGAAATAAGACAATGAATAAGTAATGAGACAATAAAATCATAAGTAATAAATTTATTATTTATGATGAATGTCTATAAAGGCGGAATTATGTTGAAGTATATTGGTGTTTTTTTTGTTTTTTTTTCATTAAATTTAACTAGTTATACTGTGTACGCTTCAACCTTTCAGAATGTGGTTCTAACTAAAACAGTGACAAATATTACGCAACGTAGTGAAGCATCAACCTTGATCGATGCTAAGCCTGGCGATGTGATTGAATACAATATTTATGTTGTTAATAGCACCAATAGTGCTATTTCAAACATTAATATTTCTGCGGCTATTCCTCTATTTATGGTGTCGACAGCGATCATTGATTGTAGCAATAGTTATTTACCGTCGTCATTGCGTTGCCAAATTTTGACGCCTGATGGTCTTAACGATTCTGGGTATCAGGGTGGCATTATTTGGCAATTATTTGGCGAACTTGAGGCTGGTGTTACGACACGAGTAAGTTATCAAGTGATGATTAAATAATAGAGCCACCGGTTCTTTGCTTTATAGCTAACCATACTCCCGCTATAGCGTATGATTATCGATGAAGCGCTGTAATATTTGCAGACTATCAGGTGAATTAGCTTGTTCCGCAACTAAAAAGTAATAAATAGCATTTTCATGGTCAGCAACTAAATTAAATATTTTTTGGTGTTGTTGTGCATTTTTAGCCTGCTGTTGATAACGTTGTTGATAAGGAGCAACCCAAGCAACCATCGTATCAATTAATGCAGTCCATGGTAGATGTAGCCATTTACTTGCATCTTCAACCCCTTTTTGTGCCATTTTTTGATCATAATTTGGGCATGTTATACCTAATGGAATTAATGCTATTTTTAACTTTTTTGCGGTAATTATTTCAATCTTTAATAAGGCTTGCAATTTGTTGTTACAGTTATTGTCACTATACTGTTCAATAAATGTAGTAAAAAAGCTAATACCATAAAGCTCACCTAAGTAAGCATTGTGTAAATGATTGAGTGTCATAGTTGATCCATCATAATGAGTATTTCAGTTATGATATGCTGTTTTGTGGTAAATGTTGAGTATCAAGGAGCGAGTTATGGCGTTGAATATTTTTCCATCTTGGATTGGCGGTTATGAAATTAAGCAACATATTACTAACCCAAATATAGAGGTGGGTGATTATAGCTATTATTCAGGCTATTACCATCAGGATCACTTTGAAGATCAATGTGTTCATTATTTATTAGGTGATCAATCAAGTAATGAAGTGTGGCAATCGGGTGTTTTTGGTGATGTTGATAGACTCATTATTGGTCGCTTTTGTTCAATTGCCAGTGGCGTTGTAATTATGATGGCCGGTAATCAAGGTCATAGACATGATTGGATTTCATCTTTTCCGTTTGATTTTGCTGAATTTGGTGATGGAGTAAAAAGTGGCTTCGAACGAGCAGGAAATACTGTTATTGGTAATGATGTTTGTCTAGGCGCTGAATGTGTGATTATGCCGGGTGTTATTATTGGTGATGGTGCTGTTATTGGAACTCGTGCAGTAATTACTAAAAATGTTGACCCTTATTCGATCGTTGTGGGTAATCCAGGACGGTGTATTAAAAAACGATTTACAGTGCCGCAAATTAGTTTATTACTTGAAATGCAATGGTGGAATTGGTCACAATCACAGTTAAAAGCAGCAATGGCAATTATGTGTAGTGCCAATATTGATCGTCTTTATGATTATTATATAACAATGGATAATCCATCAGCAGATTAATAATTTGTTATTGACTCTAAAAAAAGCGAATTATTTGTGATCGGTAATGTTTTCTTACTATTTAGTATTCGCTGTAAGAATGCATAGCTGGTAATATTATTTTTATTAAGTCTATGCCATCACTCGATTGAAATAATAGCGCTAAAATGACGTTTATTTGAACTTTTTGATTGAAATTTCACGTATTGTTATTAATGACAGCTTAAAATATGAAAAAATTTACATATTAAATTCAACTTAATTTGATTAAATGGTGCAGATTTATGCGAATTAAATCGATTTTTAGTCTTTAAATTGATCTAAGCCAGTAAAATTTAAATTTTTAAGTGGTTTTTGAAACAAAAGTTGAGACATTAAAAAAAAATTGAGTAGTATGGGGTAGAATATACTTACTGAGTTAAATGAATATTACGCATTGAACTGAGTAAAAAAAAACTGGATGTTGTTAATAAATCCGAAATTCGCCCTTAAATATTCTGATGAGATAACCATGAGCAATTCTTTAGTTCTTGTAATCAATTCTGGTAGTTCTTCACTTAAATTCGCATTGATTGATACAGTAACCGGTGAAGCTACGTTAAGTGGTCTTGGTGAGTGTTTTAATCTTCCTGAAGCCGTTGTTAGCTGGAAAGTTAACGGTGTAAAACAAGAGTTCAAACTCAATGGCCTTGATGGTCATCATCAGCAAGCAATTGATCGTATTGTTGCTTTAGTTGATGAGCTTGGTATGAAAGACAATATCGTGACAATTGGTCATCGAGTTGTGCATGGTGGAACTAAGTTTAATTCTACTGTTCATGTTGATGAGCAAGTAATGGTTGATATTGAAGCGTTGAGCGATTTAGCTCCGTTACATAATCCTGCCCATGTTTTGGGTATGCGCGCCGCAGCAAAAGCTTTCCCTACATTGTCACAGTTTGCTGTGTTTGATACGGCTTTCCACCAAACCATGCCAGAAAAAGCATATACTTATGCAATTTCTAAAGAAGTTTGTCAGCAATATAATATTCGTCGCTATGGCGCTCATGGCACAAGCCACTATTATGTTACTCGTGAAGCTGCGAAACGAATTAATAAACCTGTTGAAGCATCAAGCTTTATTTCGGTTCACCTTGGTAATGGCGCATCTGTATGTGTTGTTAAAAATGGTGAGAGTATTGATACTTCAATGGGTTTCACCCCGCTTGCTGGTCTGATGATGGGCACACGTTGCGGTGATATTGATCCAAGTATTCTTGAATATTTATTAAAGAAAGGTTGGACGCCAGAACGTTTACATAACGAACTTGTTAGCAACTCTGGTTTCTTAGGTATTTCAGGCTTAACTAGCGATTGTCGTGGCATTATTGAAGCAATGGACGCGGGGAATCATGACGCTAAACTTGCATTTGAAGTCTTTAGTTACCGTGCTGCGAAATATATCGCGTCTTATATGGTCGCATTAGATGAACTAGACGGTATTATCTTTACTGGCGGTATTGGTGAGAATTCATTACCTGTACGTCGTGAAATTATGCGTTTATTGAAGATTTTTGGTTACTGTGAAGATGTTGCGGGTAATGAAGCGGCTCGTTTTGGCGCTGAAGGTATTATTAGCCAGCCAAATACGCCATTAGCGATGGTTATTCCAACCAATGAAGAATTTGTGATTGCACAGCAATCACTAGCGTTACTGAATGCTGAAGCATAAGTAGTTGTAAGCATCTTAGATGGAACGCTAAGATGATATTCTGAAGTGGAACGCAGAATATAGTGAACAGGAAAATGGCTTTGGACATATGTCTAAAGCCGTTTTGCTTTTTTGCGTATTAATGCTTATTAATTATTAGGTATACAGCATTACAGCATTTTTTTAGGCGGAGAATGTTGGTATTTTTAAATATTTATGATGATTATTTCCTCATCACGCCAGCGATAAGTTATATCTTGTGGGTTTGTTTGACACCCTTGGCACTCTTGACTGCATGTTTTTATTGGCTCACAACGTTCTATTTTTCCTCTTTTGATTAAATCATCAAGTAATATCAATAGCCATTGTGGTTCACTGTTAAATTTTTTGGTGAGCTGAATTAGTGAAATGATTTTCGCTGTTCGTATCGCATTTCTCACGGCAATTAAGCTAGTCATTAATGACATCCTCCACTTTTATGTTGTGGTGCTGTGGTTGGAATTGACATTTGCCAATCAACTTTTTTACTTAAATAACGAATTCCAACAATGAAACTGGTGAGTAGTAATACTGCAAAAATCACCCAACTGATGGTGGCTATTGGATGTGCCATAAAGGTTGCAGTTTGGTAGAAACCTATCGCTAATGCATAAGCAACAGCGATTCCCCAGAAAGTAGAAAACCAAGCCCAGTTACGACCAATTTCTTTCGCAATAACTCCGATTGTCGATACACATGGCACATACAATAAAACAAAAATTAAATATGCATATGCGCCCGCCATTGATCCAAATTGATTCTGCATTTGCCCCATTGAGGTGGTATTCATGGTGCCATCAGCTTCGCTGGCTTTGATTGGATTTTTAAGCGTAGTTAATGAAAAGCTATTCACTACACCATTAATCGTATCTTGCCATGCTGTTTTTAATTCAGCGAATAGATGGAACGAGTGTGATCCATCAATGATCTGCTTATTGGCTAATTCAGCACTATAAAGGGTATTAAGTGTACCAACGACAACTTCTTTAGCTAAGAAACCCGTTAATAAACCAACGCTTGCAGGCCAATTTTGTTGACTCACTCCCAGAGGGGATAAGACAGGTGTTACCCAACGGCCAATATCAGATAATGCTGACTGTTGTTGCTGACCCGGTTCAATAACTCGTCCAGAAAACGTAACACTATTTAGCGCCATCACAATCATACAAATAGGAATGATAAGTCGGCAAGCTTTTACTAAAAAGCCCCGTAAACGACTCCAACTATGAATTAATGTCGTTTTAACACTGGGTACATGATAGGTCGGTAATTCCATTATGAAGGGCGATGGTTCTCCGGTTAATAATGTTTTCTTTAGTATAAAACCCGTCAGTACTGCAACCAAAATACCTAATAGATAAAGAGAGAAAACAATCAAGCTGCCCATGCCTTGAAAGAATGCCGCAGAAAAAACCCCAAATATTGCTAATCGAGCACCACAAGACATAAACGGTGCCATCATTGAGGTTAGAATGCGATCTCTTGGTGTTTCAAGCGTACGTGAGGCCATGATTGATGGAATATTACAGCCGAATCCAACAATTAAGGGTACAAATGACTTACCCGGTAATCCTATCGACTGCATCAAACGGTCTATCACAAAGGCTGCTCGTGCCATGTAGCCACTGTCTTCTAATACCGAAAGATATACGAACATTAATCCTATTTGAGGAATAAATGGCATTACTGTATTGATACCACCGCCAAGGCCTTGTGCCAAAATAGCCGTTAGCCAAACAGGAAAACCGAGATATTGGCATAGCCACGCAGTACCATGAATGAAGATTGCGGCTGAGCCTTGATCAAAAATAGGTTGGAGCCCGCCACCAATGTTAATTGCAAACCAAAACATTAAATACATGACGAACAAAAATATGGGTAATCCTAGATAGCGATTAAGGACGATAGAATCGATCCATTGGGTTAATTTGTGCTGTGTTGCCTGTTCATGAGAGGTACATTGATGGATGAGGTTGGCGACGGTTTGATAGCGAGCATCTGCAATTAATAAATCAGGCTGTTCATGGTATGTTTGATAAAGTGAATGTTGATAATGTGTTACGTGAGTAGGAATATTCGTATTTATAACATGATGTTGTGCTGAAATGTCAGATTCAAGTAGTCGTAATGCTAACCATTCTTTATTATTATTTGCAATTAATGTGGCAGGGATTTCTGCTGCTAATTGTGTGATTGCTTGATGTAACGGTGCTGGAAATTCTGTTTTAAATTGAGATAATTGAGGCGTAATAAGTTGTTTTTCTATTGCTGCTTTTAATGGCTCGACACCTTTGTTTTTATTTGCAATTAAACTGACGACTGGGCAACCAAGTTGAGCAGATAATTTTTCACTATCGATGATAATATTTTTTTGGCGAGCAATATCTAGCATATTGAGCACAACTAGACAGGGAACATTCATTTCAAGTAGTTGTAATGTTAAGTAGAGATTACGTTCAATATTGGCGGCATCAACAATATTAACCACAAGATCCGCTTCACCACTTAAAATATATTCACATCCAATTTGTTCATCAAGAGATCCTTGCTCATCAAAGGAGCTCATTGAATAAATACCAGGTAAATCTACCACCGTAACAGTTTGGTTATGGTAGTGATAAAGTCCTTCTTTTTTATCAACGGTTACACCAGCCCAGTTACCGGTGCGTTGTCTTGAACCCGTTAAAATGTTAAATAATGTGGTTTTGCCACAGTTTGGGTTTCCCAATAAGGCAATACTATTTGCCATTATTATTTCTCCGAACATAGTCTGATAATAGGAAAAGTAGCTAATAAAATTGAGATTAAAAGTATATTAACGTTATTAGTTTGATTATTTAATATAAATGTAAATAGCTATCAATTACATTTATATCGGGGTTGATAGCAACCGTCAAATATTATTTGAAAAATATGAGTTATTTATTATGGATACTGATTTTTTAGGCATAATTATTACACACTAAGAATGAAATCTTTTATATATTAAGGATACGATTAACGTAGTGAACTTTTATTGTTATTACTGAAATGAAGAATAGTTAATAAAAATGGCTTACATTTAGTTGTCTATTTATTTTTGTTAAATGATACCTATTGTCGGTATCATGCCGTTAATTAAAGGGGAATGTTAACTTTAGTCCATGACGCAACGGTGAGATGTTATAAGCGGTAAGTTTTAATACATTCAAAAATCATGCTTTAATCTGAATAGTACCTAATTTGACCCAATTGTTATTTTTTATGGTTACATTTGCGATGCGGTTAATATTTGTTAACAGTTATGTGTTTTTGAAAACGATTGTTTTAGTTTATTATCACTGTGTTTATAATCAGTGTGTGAAATGTTTTATGTGGTTTGAGAGCAAAAAAAATACAGCTACAGTGGATAAAGATAAATTAATTTCTGAAATTCATGAGCTTGTTTTAAAACAATATAGTCAACATGATATAAAATTAATAAAAAATATCACCTCGAAAGGTAGTATTGAGTTACATTTTGCTGTGGCGGGTGAAGATGTATTACAGATGAGTATTGAATCATCTAATGTTTAATTGTTTTATCAGAAAATCAGCCATAATTATTTATGGCTGACGATAATGTTAAATTATTAATTTGTTATTGAATGAAAAAATATAATTAACTGCAGCATACGTTATTATTGTATAACCTAATAGTTCAGTAGTTTCTTCCGCAATATTTTTTACAATACGCTGAAAATCAGAATTCATTACTTGATGCCAAAAAACTTCCATACCAAATAATCGAGAGAATACAAAAATAATGGCTAATCCAATGCATAATATTGGAAAGTTTTTGTTTTTTACAAATAAATATAATGTGTTAAGTGTATTTTCTCGTTTTTGTATCGAGTAATAAAGTGCTGTAATTGCAGTGATTATCGCTGGATAACCCCAAAATCCATGAAAGACTAAATTATCAAAAAATGAATCGAGTTCTCTAATTAATATACAATAAAAGAAAGCTGAAATTAATATAAATCCATGATGATATTTTCTATCTGTGAAGCTAATAAACAAAAAAGATCCCGCTGTAATAGTTAATAATATTTCTTCACTCCATTCTGTTAGTGATTGTTCTGTTATATTATTATGTAACGTTAAGACATCGTAACGAACAGTAAGAATAGGTAGCGTAACAAGAATTAGAATAAAAATGAAATTAATGAATTTCATAAGAATATATTTAAAATGTTCAGTCATAATCTCACAATTTATTTTTTATAATTATCCTTTGAATATTATTTGATTAAATCAATTAGTTACGATCCCTGTGAGTAGGTGCGAATAATAGGTTAATTAATTGGTTATTACAAAGTATAAATAAGTAAAAGACTTTTACTAAAAGCTATTAAATTGTTTCATACGCAATAAGTTAATTAATAGAGGATGTAAAGTTAATACTGTTGTTTTATAAATAGGTAAACGATAAGTATTTATCTCGTTGAGCTAAAAGATGATCAATAACCCCTTTTTTATTAATTGTCGTTATCACCATATGATGTGGAAATAGAACGACTTCACCATTATTAGCGGCAATTACAGCATGAGTAAAACTATGCCATAATGTTTTTTTGTTACATGGGATGTCGCCCAGTACAAGGTGCTGCGATTGATGCCACTTATTCACACCCTCACTTAGAGTTGTTTTTTAAAGAAAGAGATCAGATTATTGCTGAAACAGGGACGGTATCAATGGGGCTTGGAATGGCACATTTATTGATAGAATATATGCTTTGATAACTTATTCTATAGCATGATTGTTAGTATATATATTGTTATTGATAATAAAAAACGCCAACCATTAATTTAATGATAGGCGTTTTTATTATTTAAAGTAGTATTAATTTACAGCGGGTTGTTGTGCTAATTTGCGGATTTTAATTTCTTCAAATAAAGCAACAACAGCCATTAATACAAAACAAGCGATCGCAGCAGCTTTAATTGCGGCAAAAGTACCAGTCCAGCCATCAAGACCAAAGAATGGGTTACCTTCTGCAATATAGCCAAGACCAATTTTTGCAAATGAATCACCAATTAGGTAAGCAAATGTACCTTTAACACCGTCAGCTGCGGCTAGACCTTGTTTTGGTACAAAACCGATAGCTGCCACACCAATAAGTAATTGCGGTGCAAATACTAAGAAGCCAAGTGCAAATAATGATGCTTTATAAGCAAAGATAGAATCAGCGTGTTGGTAGTAACCTAGGGTAAATACAATACCAATTAAAGCAATGCAAGATACCGCGCCACGACGACCATTAAATAAGTCTGATAATAGACCCCATAAACATGTACCAACTAAAGCACCCACTTCAAACATGGTAAAGCCAGAGTTTGCAACATCTTTAGAGAAACCTAAAATTTGGTGTGCATAAACTGTTGACCATTGGTCAATACCGCTACGTACGATATAAAGAAAGACGTTAGCAAAACAAAGTAACCAGATCACTTTGTTAAAGAGAACATATTTCTTAAAAATTTCCATTTTAGTCAGTTTGTTTTCTTTAACTGCATTATCTTCTTCTGAAATGGGTTCTTCAAAAAGTTCTTCTACAGTACCAAGACCATAAGCTTCAGGGCTATCGTTACCCATAAAGAAGCCGATGATTGCAATAATGATAGCGATAATTGCTGGGAAAATGAACATCCCTTTTACATCACCACCAAAGAAGTAATCAGCACCAAACATAGCAACAGCAGCGGCTAATGCACCACCGGCATTATGTGATATGTTCCAGAAACCAACGCCAAGGCCACGACGATTACGTGGTGTCCAGTTAGTAATGGTTACTACTGAGTTTGAACCACCACCTGATTGGAAGAAACCAGATGCGGCATAAAGGATGGTCATCATAATAAATTGGCTAGAACTTGGTCCCATGACTAAGCCCATACCAAGAATACAAAAACCTGATAATAAGAGACCTAAAGGAAGAATGTTTTTCGCATTCTTACCGCCAGACCAGTAATTTAGAACAGTCTTACCAACACCGTAAGTAATTGAGAATCCAAGACCGATAGTACCAAGCTGGGTTAAACTCATGCCGTAATCAGAAATCATGTCATTCTGGGCAATGTTGAAGTTTTTACGGACCAAATACATGGCCATATAACTAACGAAAACTACTAAATAGGACTTTAAAAAAGGAGAAAACCATAGTTTACGACGTTCTTTTGGCGATAGGTCAAGCGTGGGCTTGCGGACTCGTTTAAGTATTGATAATTCCATCGGCTGGATCTCTTAGGGCTTAAATAAGATTTGTATTAATAAGACAAATCACTATAGCGAGACGATACCGATACTATTGATAAATGGATTAAGAATTTTTCCTAGTTTTTTTGTGGAATTTTAAATCTCAAAGTTAGATCACGTTTTTTGATATTTGCTATGAAATCTTTGGTTTCATTTTTGATGAGTTTAGGGCGTAAATATTTTAATATTATGAGTACGTTTTCACAGAAAGCAATCAAATTATAAGAATGAATTATAAATAGTATTATTGACAATGATTATTAGTAACAAAATTTTATTAGGTATTTAACTGTTTTTTATCATATTATAATTTTGTAATATATTGATTATTAATATAATTCACAGGTAGATATCATTATTGATTATGATTTTTGTTAAAGATTACATTTTTAAATTTGCCTATTATCGATTTATCTACCATAGTTTAATTAACCTGACCTGAGATATATCATCAAGCTTACGGAGGAAATAAGCTGTTTTCATCTAACTTAGAGATTCAGGTTCCGGTTGTTATTGGTAGACCTATTTAACCCGTTATTAATAGCAATCAAGTTGCAACGCGTAACAGTAAGTGAAATACGTAAAAGCTTCTAAGGTAACACTCTTAGTTGTTAACAATTTGGATAGTAATACCGCAAAATTCTTGCTTCTTCGTCAAAATATGGGTCCATACATAGTTATCGGACACGCCAGCTCAACGTAATGAGTGACGAAGCGTAATAAACTTGATGTGCTATGTATAAGTACATTAAGTGCAACATCCTAGCCGCACTTACACAGTGCGGCTTTTTTATTTTTAAATATTTGCTATTGAAAATAATATAGTATTGATATCTAAATATAAATCACTGTTATCCACAAAAAAAGTGGGTAACTATTCTAGCGAGTTGATAGGTTATAATTATTATTGTTGTAATATGATTTTGAGTAAACATTGGCGTTTAGTGGCTGAAGCTGTGCGGATAAAAGAGCATAGTAACTAAAGATAAAGGTTAATTATTGACGTAATATTGAAGAAGGAATGTTATATGTTAACTATGATTGATATTGGCATTGATAATGCGGTGGCTTTTACGTTATCAGGAAAAGTAACAGAAGATGACATGAAGCGCGTTTTGATGGATGCGGAAGCGAAAACTGTCGATCATGGTGGAATTGTTATCTATGAAGAAATTAACAATTTTTCGGGTATTGAATTAGCCGCAATTATAGAAGAATTAAAGTATCTTGTTTATGCAGGCTTAAAGCATATTACTCAAGTCGCGGTTGTTGCAGATGCTAGCTGGATCGAAAAAGTAGTTAAAATTGAAGATGCATTATTTCGTAACATAGATATTGAATACTTTACTTTTGCTGAAAAGCCACAAGCGATCACGTTTTTACAACTGCAATAAGTCAATTTAATATCAATTATAGCGTCAGTTAGTGGTTGTCGAAGCCTTATGTGTTAATACTAATACCCTATTAAGTTTACTAAGCCGCTACATTTTTCGTTCAATGAGCGAAGAATGTAGCGGCTTTTTTATATCTGGTTATTAGCGATGCATATCAAGGTATAAACTTTCAACTTTAGTACGTGCCCATTCAGTCTTACGTAAGAACTTAAGACTTGATTTGATGCTTGGATCATCATTAAAGCAACGAATGTTAATACGTGCACCTAGTTCATTCCAACCATAATGCTCTACAAGTTCAACCAATACTTTCTCTAAGGTAATGCCGTGTAGCGGGTTATTTTTCTGTGTCATGGTATATGCCGTCTGAGTGACTAATTTAAGATGTTGAGTGAGTCGTCGTAGTGTAACTGACAATGGTCAGATAACCCACTGTCGTTTTTAGTGGTATGCATTATAGCTAAACTGCGGCGTGTAGGGATCGATGTATTGAGAGGCTTTAAATTACCTGAAATATAATCGACATGATTGAGCTATTTTATTAATGGTAACGTTAAAAATAAATGCTTTATATATTTAAGACAATCGACTGCGATCGATGATTAATAATAATACGATAAAAACTATATGCTTTACGCTTTCTTCTTAAGAAGAATAAGCGGTATTTTATTTTTATTATCAATAAGATTGTAATAATTTAATTGGCGGTTGGTTATTTATCTGACTGATTTTTTTTCTTCTTTGTAATGCACATTTTGGACAGCCACTACCTGCAAGATGGTTGGTCGGTAATTGGGTGAATTGATCATGAATAGTGCAAATAATAATACCTTTTGTTCGCATATTTTGATATTCAAATAATGAATAGTTATACCGATTGCCATGAATTTTTCTTGCATCAATGATAAATTGTTTTGTGGTTTTTTTTTGATTGTTGTTCACACATTTTGGACAGCCACTACCACGTAAATGAGCATCAGCACGTTGAGAAAAATCACCATGAATAAGACACGTTATGTCTATTTTTTGGAGCGCACTCGTGTAGTTCACATTAGAGTATTGATAGCGATTATGGTGAATTTTATTAGCCTTTGTTATATATACTGTTTGTGAGTGATGATAAGACGATGCACATTTTGGACAGCCTTTTCCTGCAAGATGTGCGTTAGGACATTGTTCAAAATCACCATGAATCTGACAATATATAACCCCTTTCTGTAATGCCCCTTTATAGATAAATCCCATATAAGAATATTTACCGCCATGAATGGTTGTTGCTTGAGCTATAAAATCACCAATATTCTTTTTTAGCTTACCCGAACAGGTAGGACAGCCATGCCCGGCAAGGTGAATATCGGGTCGTTGATCAAAATTCCCATGTATAGGACAAGTGATCGTACCTTTTGTTTTGGCGTTTATATAATCAAAAAACGCATAGCTGTACTGTTGTTGATGGCGATTTTCTGCTTTCCCGACAAAGGTGTCTTTTTTTTTCGTCATTATATTTTGGTTTCTAAAAAGAGTTTATAATGGTGCTTTTTTGTTAACAATGTGATTCTTAATGTATCGGTTAATTACTTATGTTGAAATGAAGATGATCCACTTGTTGAGAAAATAACGTTTTTTTATATAGGGTTAATACAAACGGAGAGATCTCTTTAATGTAAACATAAGTTAAGATATATTAATGATTAGTTATGCGTAATATGTACATTATAATGGAAATATTAGCTTGCAACATCAAGCACCAAAAATAGTAAACATTGTTTGCATTTATTTTAATGGATATCGTAAAACTGATCAGGTAGATTTCATACGGCAGAGAGTTAGCTTAAACGTATTGAAAAATAAGATCATTAGCGAAGTGTGTTAATAAATGTAACTTATTCTAATATTTTTAAATAAGATCGACGTTTGAAATTTCATTAAGAAGAACGATAAATTAAAAATGATTCAGTATTCATGTTGCTTCAACCTGTACATGGTGTTGATAAGGATTAATTAACGGTTTTATATTTTCTGTAATAAACACAAGTAAGAAAGGAGTTGTAATAGTTAAGATACAGGGTGTAGAGGATTTAAATATGAAAGCAGACTCTGGTTGTAACGATATTCTTTCTGCAGCAAAAATCATATTACTCGGGCAGTCAATACTTGGATTTTTGTTTATAATATCCATTTGTATTACAAATGACACGTTTGGTATGAAATCTGCAATTATAGGTGTTGCGATTGCCATTATTCCTTCATTGCTCGGACTTGGTAGTGCGGCATATAAATTGAAGATAAATAAAGACGTTAATATTAGATATTTAGCCAAGCTTAACACGTTGGTTAAATGGGTTTATACCGCTTTAATGATATTAGCTGTGGCTCGTTTTATACCGGTTGATAACAAAATTATGTTATTGGCCTATAGCGTTACATTTTTAGGATGTTTTTTAACTCCGATACTTAACAAACCTCAATTTAGGATGACGTAAGGTGGAATCAGTAACTACCGCTCACGATTATATTGAGCATCATCTAACATTCTTCACTGTGGGTAAGGGTTTTTGGAGCATTAACATTGACTCCATGTTCATGGTTTGGTTGTTAGGTTTACTGTTTATCGGTGTCTTTAGATATGTTGCTTCACGAGGAACCAGTGGCGTTCCTGGTAAATTGCAATGTTTTATTGAAATAACCTATGAATTTGTAAACAACCTTGTTAAGGAAATATTTCAAACAAAAGATAAGTTAATTGGTCCATTAGCATTAACTATTTTCGTTTGGGTTTTCTTAATGAATGCAATTGACTTATTGCCAGTTGATTTTATTCCTGCACTTGCTCGCTTACTTGGTTTTGAGCATTTCCGTGAATTACCTTCTGCCGATGTCAATGTGCCGATGTCAATGGCGCTTGGTGTGTTTATGTTAATCATAATTTACACATTAAAAGCAAAAGGATTAAGTGGTTTTATTAAAGAACTCACGACACAACCTTTTGAAAGTCCATGGCTTTACCCGGTGAATTTAGTTTTGGAGTTAGTGACATTAATATCAAAACCAATTTCTCTCGGTCTTCGGTTGTTCGGCAACATGTACGCAGGTGAAATGATTTTCATCTTAATAGCGTTGATGCCGTGGTGGATGCAATGGGCGCTCAGCGTTCCATGGGCACTATTCCACATTCTTATTGTGTTCCTTCAAGCCTTCATTTTTATGGTACTAACCGTTGTGTACCTTGCGATGGCAACAGAAGAGCATTAATAAACTAAGTTCGATTTACATTTTAACTATTTAATAATTTTGGAGTCATTCATGGATATTGTAAGTGCAGTTCTTTATGTTGCTGGTGCACTACTGATTGGTTTGGGCGCTGCAGGTGCGGCTGCTGGTATTGGTAATTTAGCGGGTAAATATCTTGAAGGTGTTGCTCGTCAACCAGATCTTATGCCGATGTTACGTACGCAGTTCTTTATCATGATGGGTCTTGTCGATGCGGTTCCTATGATTGGTGTTGGTATCGGCCTTTACATCATCTTTGCTGTAGCTTAATAGCTAAACTACCGTTATTTATCATAACGTTATTTAAATAGTGAGGATGGTATGAATTTAAATGCAACCATGCTTGGTCAAGCAATTTCCTTTGTGATTTTTGTTTGGTTATGTATGAAATATGTCTGGCCGCCGCTTACTGCGTTAATAGAACAACGCCAGCGTGATATTGCCGATGGACTTATTCATACTGAAAACGCAGCAAAAGAACTCGACATCGCGAAAGCAAATGGTGCCAAAGTTCTTGAAGATGCGAAGAAAAGTGCGAGTGAGTTAGTTGAGCAAGGTAATAAGCGTCGAGCACAGATTATCGAAGATGCCCAAGCTGAAGGCGTGAAAGAAAAAGCCCGTCTTGTAGCGCAAGGTCAAGCTGAGTTAGAAAGCGAACGTAATCGCATTCGTCAGGAACTACGTGCTGAAATGTCCGATATGGTCATTGCAACTGCAGAGAAACTGATTAATCGCAATTTGGATACTGATGCTAACCGCGATCTCGTTAATAAACTTATCACGGATATGTAAGCGGAGAGCGCATTATGTCAGATCCACTAACCATTGCTCAGCCCTATGCCAAAGCTGCATTTGATTATGCGGTTGCTAATCAGGCATTGGAACAATGGGAGCAAATGTTGACCATCGCAGCAACGGTTGCTAGTCAACCAATCATTGCTCAGCAGATTGAAGACAGCGAACAGTTTGGTGCTAATGATTCAGCAGCGTTTACTGACATGTTCTTGGGCGTTTGTGAAGGTCTACTGGACGAACATGGCCAGAACCTGATCAAAGTAATGGCTGAAAATGGACGTCTAAATGTGATCGTTCAGGTTGTCGAATTGTTTCATGAGCTTAAAGATGATTATGAACGCATGGTTACTGCGCATGTCACTACTACTGAGCCATTAAGCATTCAACAACAAGCCAATTTAGTACAGGCGCTGCAGAAAAAATTAAATCGTAGTGTTGAGCTTGATTGCCACATCGATGAAACGCTAATAGGCGGCATACTGATCAACGCTGGTGAACTGGTGATTGACGGTACGCTTAAAAGCTCTATCAACCGACTCGCAACGAGCCTTCAGGCGTAATAGGTAATAGATATGCAACTAAACTCTAACGAAATTAGCGATTTAATTAGACAACGAATCGCAACCTTCAACGTGACAAGTCAAGCACGTAACGAAGGGACTATCGTCTCTGTAAGCGACGGTATTATTAATATCAATGGCCTTGCTGATGTTATGCAAGGTGAGATGATTGAGCTACCTGGCAATCGTTATGCATTGGCACTTAACTTAGAGCGTCACTCTGTTGGTGCGGTAGTTATGGGTCCTTATGCTGATCTTGCTGAAGGCATGAAAGTGACCGGTACAGGTCGTATTCTTGAAGTACCTGTTGGTAAAGGTTTATTAGGGCGTGTTGTTAATACCCTAGGTCAACCTATTGATGGTAAAGGCGCTATTGAGAATGACGGTTTTGCGCCAGTAGAAATTATTGCTCCAGGTGTTATTGAACGTAAATCGGTTGATCAGCCTATTCAAACCGGTTACAAAGCCGTTGATGCAATGGTGCCAATCGGCCGTGGTCAGCGTGAGCTTATCATCGGTGACCGTCAAACAGGTAAAACAGCGATGGCGATTGATGCCATCATTAATCAGAAAGATTCTGGTATTTACTCTGTTTATGTCGCTATCGGTCAAAAAGCATCAACTATTGCTAACGTAGTACGTAAGTTAGATGAAAACGGCGCACTACAAAATACTATTATCGTGGTTGCCTCTGCTTCAGAAGCCGCAGCATTACAGTACCTAGCACCTTATGCTGGTTGTACTATGGGCGAATATTTCCGTGACCGCGGTGAAGATGCATTGATTGTTTATGATGATTTATCAAAACAAGCCGTTGCTTACCGTCAAATTTCACTATTGCTTAAGCGTCCACCAGGCCGTGAAGCTTATCCTGGTGATGTTTTCTACCTTCACTCCCGTTTGCTAGAACGTGCTTCACGTGTAAATGCACACTATGTTGAGCAATTTACTAATGGTGAAGTAAAAGGTAAAACCGGTTCATTAACCGCATTGCCGATTATCGAAACCCAAGCGGGTGACGTATCTGCTTTCGTACCAACAAACGTAATCTCGATTACTGATGGTCAGATCTTCCTTCAGACTAACTTGTTTAATGCAGGTTTACGTCCAGCGGTAGATCCAGGTATTTCAGTGTCTCGTGTTGGTGGTGCTGCGCAAACTAAGATCATTAAGAAACTGTCTGGTGGTATTCGTACAGCATTGGCACAGTATCGTGAACTTGCAGCATTTGCTCAGTTCTCATCTGACCTTGATGATGCGACCCGTAAGCAGCTTGATCACGGTGAGAAAGTAACAGAACTGATGAAGCAAAAGCAGTACGCGCCAATGTCTGTAGCGGAACAAGCACTTGCTATCTTCTCTGCTGAGAAAGGTTATTTAAACAGTGTTGAGTTATCTCAAATTGGTGCGTTTGAAGAAGCATTAATGGCATTTGCTAAGAGTCAACATGCAGAGTTGCTTGCTTCTATTAATGAATCAGGTGATTACAACGATGATATCGAAGCAAGTCTACATCAGCTTCTAAAAACATTCGTTGATACGCAGTCGTACTAAGTAACGCGAATATTTTCCGTCTAGACGACGCAGTATGAATGTAGATAGGAGCTAACCATGGCAAATGCAAAAGAGATCCGCACTAAAATCGCTAGCGTACAAAATACGCAAAAGATCACTAGTGCAATGCAAATGGTTGCCGCAAGTAAGATGCGTAAAGTTCAACATAACATGGAAGCAACCCGCCCTTACGCAGAGAATATGCGTAAGGTGATCGGACACTTAACTTCTGGTTCGTTGGAATATAAGCATCCCTATCTTGAAGAGCGTGAAGTAAAACGAGTCGCTTACATCATTATTTCCTCAGATCGAGGATTATGTGGTGGTTTGAACATTAACTTGTTCAAGAAAGCGTTGGTCGATATGCGCCAGTGGCAAGATCAAGGGGTTGATGTAGATACCACCTTGATCGGCTCAAAAGCAATTTCGTTTTTCCATCGCTTCGGCAACGTGATTGCACAAACATCAGGTATTGGTGATTCACCAAAACTGGAAGATATTTTAGGCCCGGTTAATGCCATGTTGGAGTTTTTCGACCAAGGCAAAATTGACCGTTTGTTCCTCGTTTACAACCAATTTGTAAACACCATGGTGCAAATGCCAAAAGTAACCCAGTTGTTACCTAACCCTAAGCTTGAACAAGAAGCATCAGATGATGTGAATAAAGCAAGCCGTTGGGATTATATCTATGAGCCTGATCCTAAACCGATCCTCAATGAATTGATGCTTCGTTATATCGAATCACAAGTCTATCAAGGTACCGTTGAGAGTATCGCTTGTGAACAAGCCGCACGAATGGTTGCAATGAAAGCTGCAACAGATAACGCGGGTGAGCTGATTAATGATCTTCAGCTTGTATATAACAAAGCCCGTCAAGCAGCAATTACCCAAGAGCTAAGTGAAATCGTCTCTGGGGCACAAGCCGTTTAAACAGAATTTTAAGGACATCAAATGAGTACTGGTAAGATTGTCAAAGTCATCGGCGCTGTCGTTGACGTTGAATTTAATCAAGATAGCGTGCCACGAGTATATGATGCGCTTACCCTGAGTGACAGTGAGCATGCAGCGCTTGTTCTAGAAGTGCAGCAGCAAATTGGTAGCGGTGTTGTACGTTGTATCGCAATGGGTTCATCAGACGGTCTTCGTCGTGGTTTAGAAGTGGTTAATACTAAAGCGCCAATTTCTGTACCTGTAGGTGAAGAAACTCTTGGCCGTATCATGAACGTATTGGGTACTCCAATCGATGAGTGTGGTGAAATTGGTGAAAAGAAAAAATATGCCATTCACCGTGCTGCACCTTCTTATGAAGAACAATCAAGCAGCTCTGAATTACTAGAGACTGGCGTTAAGGTTATCGACCTTATTTGTCCGTTTGCTAAAGGTGGTAAAGTTGGTTTGTTTGGTGGTGCGGGTGTAGGTAAGACCGTTAACATGATGGAACTTATCAACAACATTGCTAAAGCGCACTCAGGTTTATCAGTATTTACAGGTGTTGGTGAGCGTACTCGTGAAGGTAATGACTTCTATTACGAGATGAAAGACGCTGGGGTACTGGATAAAGTAGCCATGGTTTATGGTCAGATGAACGAGCCCCCAGGTAACCGTCTACGTGTTGCATTAACGGGTTTAACTGTTGCAGAAAGTTTCCGTGATGAAGGCCGTGATGTATTGTTATTTATCGATAACATTTATCGTTACACTTTGGCAGGAACAGAAGTATCAGCATTGCTAGGCCGTATGCCATCAGCGGTAGGTTATCAACCAACACTTGCTGAAGAAATGGGTGTATTGCAAGAGCGTATTACATCGACTAAAACAGGTTCTATTACTTCTATTCAAGCGGTATATGTACCTGCCGATGACTTAACTGACCCATCACCAGCAACTACGTTTGCTCACCTTGACGCGACGGTTGTATTGTCACGTAATATTGCAGCATTAGGTCTATACCCTGCGATTGACCCACTGGATTCGACTTCACGTCAACTTGATCCTTTGGTTGTTGGTCAAGAGCATTATGATGTTGCTCGTGGCGTACAAACTGTGCTTCAGCGTTATAAAGAATTAAAAGATATTATCGCTATTCTTGGTATGGATGAGCTATCTGAAGAAGATAAGCAAACTGTATCTCGTGCACGTAAGATTGAACGTTTCTTAACGCAGCCTTACCACGTAGCGGAAGTATTTACAGGTCAAAAAGGTATTTTTGTTTCTCTTAAAGAGACAATCATAGGCTTTAAAGGCTTATTAAGCGGTGAGTATGATGACATTCCAGAACAAGCATTCTTGTACTGTGGTGGCATTGAAAATGTACTCGAAAAAGCGAAAACCTTATAAGGCTTAAGGAGTCATTATGGCTATTGGCGTTACTGAGAACACGTTCCAACTCAATATCGTAAGTGCTGAGGGATCTTTGTTCTCTGGTCCAGCCCACGCGCTGGCAGTTTCAGGCTCCGATGGTGAGTTGGGTATTCGCCCTGGTCACTCTCCGTTATTAAGCCGATTAAAACCAGGTGTAGCGAGTTTTGTCATAAATCTGAAGGATCCCGAAGAAATCCTTTATATTTCTGGCGGTATAGTTGAAGTTCAGCCCAACGTAGTAACTGTACTTGCCGATACGGCAATGCATGGGAAGGACATCGATCAAGCCCGCGCTGATGAAGCTCGTCGCGCCGCCGAAGAAAACATCAACAGGCATGCTGATGATGTTAACTTCGCAATGGCGGAAATGGATCTGGCGAAAGCAATGGCACAATTACGTGCAGTTGAATTAACGCAGAAACAAATGCGCCGTTAAACCAGTTGGAATAAAACGTTAACCGTGCGTTGTAACTCAATCACCCTTGTTTTAATGTGTGGTTATTGTCTTATTCTTATTGGTCCCCGTCTCTATAGGTCTCCAGCCTAATACCAAGGGACAATATAATAAATATACAGGATGTTATTTATTATAGGTGGACGTTCAGTTTACCATCACTATCTAAAGCCCCTGCGCTGTACCGAGAGCAGGGGCTTTTTTTGTGTTTTTTTTTGTGTGATTGATGTCACATTCTGGTGTATGTTGATAATTGTTAATAGTCGCGATTATTGAGATAAAATGAGAAATAAAGGTTTTACATTAATTGAATTGGTGGTTGTGATTGTTATTCTAGGAATCTTAGCCGTTGTCGCTGCGCCTAAGTTCATGGGATTACAGCAGGAAGCACGCATTGCTGATTTGAAAGGGCTTGAAGGTAGTTTAAAAGCCGCTAATGAAATGGTTTATGCAAAAGCTGCAATGAAAGGGTTAGAGCAATCTCAAAGAGAAGATGGCGGCGGCGATGGTAATGCTGGAAAAAATCAAATCATCATTGATGGGCAACCAATTGCTTTGCATTTTGGGTATATAACCGCAGGTAAAGAAAATATAGAACGAATTCTTAATGTTAGTCGTACTGATTGGAATATTTTAGGTTATGCGGGCTTTTTCTCTCCTATATATTTAACGCCAAAAACAGCGACTGCTTTTAATGCAACAAGTCCTGCAGATATTGAAAAATCGAACTGTTATTTATCTTATGGTTTCCTTAATCCTCATGATGGGCCATGGAATATACCGCAATATAAATTAGTCACATCTGGCTGCTGATTGTATTTATAGTTACCCTGAGAGTGAAATTTATCAAAGAAGGATAGATAGATGTGACTCATTGCACTCTATCTATTTTTAATTTGAAATATGTATAATAATAAATCATTAAAAGTGAATTTTTATTGAAAAAATGTCATTTATGAGAATTAAGACACAGATTGAAATGAAAAAAGACCAATTATGAATAAATATGTAATATAAAAATGTAAAATCCTTTAAATAGCCACACATATAACAAGGCTAACTAAAGGATCATACTTATGAAAAAACGCTATATTGCTTTAATTGCTGTTATCGGCATTATTATTGGTTGGATAACTTTAGGGGGTACACAAGCTGTACTTCATGCAACCTCTAGTACTGAATTTTGTGTATCGTGCCATACGATGCAAAAACCACTCGCTGAATATCAAGGTTCAGTTCACTTTAGTAATCAAAAAGGCATTCGTGCAGAATGTGCTGATTGCCATATCCCTAAAGATCCTATTGATTATTTAATTACTAAGGTTCGAGCTTCTAAAGATATCTACCATGAATTTGTTACGGGTAAAATTGATACTGATGCTAAGTATGAAGATCACCGTTTAGCAATGGCTGAAACCGTATGGGAGCAAATGCGTGAAAACGATTCTGCTACTTGTCGTTCTTGCCACAGCTTTGATGCAATGGAAACTTACGACCAATCTGCTAGTGCACAAAAAATGCATGCATACGGAAGAGAAAATAACCAAACTTGTATTGATTGTCATAAAGGTGTTGCCCACTTTGCACCACAAGCTACGCTAGATACCTCCGCTTTTGATCACCTTTTTGACATGGCTAAAAATACTAAAGCAGATGCAGTAAACGTTTACCCAATTAAAACTATCAAAATGGCTGATCTTGCGACGATTAATCCGACGGTTGAATTAACCACGGTTGCGTATAAAGATAACCAACGCACTGTTACTGTTTCTGGCTACCAAATGAAAGGCGCAGAATCTGTTATCTATATGGGTGAAGGTCAACGTTCAATTATCGCGACTTTGACTGATGCGGGTATTAAAGCATTAAAACTGGGCGATGCTAAGACTGATGCTTATGGTAATCAATGGCGTAGTGCTGAGCTAACAGGCATTATTGATGCGCCTGTTCTTGCTTCTAATCAACCTCTATGGGACTACGCAGAAGAATTAGATAATGTTTACTGTGCAACTTGTCACGCTAAAATTCCTGCCAATCACTTCACTGTTAACTCTTGGGGACCTGTTGCAAAAAGCATGGGCGCTCGTACTGATATCTCTGAGTTAAACCTTGAGATCTTAACTAAATTCTTCCAAAACCACGCGAAAGACGTGGCAACTCATCAATAAGGGAGTGGTGACTATGACAACTATTACTCGTCGCGGCTTTTTAAAAGGCGCAAGTGCATCTGCTGGTGCATTAGCAATCACCTCTATCGCTCCGTTATCGGTTAATGCTGCTACGCTTGGTCGTACTGATTCTTTGGTGCTAACAGCTGGCCGTATGGGACCTTTGCTTTGTGAAGTTAAAGATGGCCAACTTATCTCAACCAAAAGCGGCTTAGCGCAAACTGTACCCAACAGCTTACAACAAACAGGTCCTTCACAGGTTTACACCAAAGCGCGTGTTAAGTATCCAATGGTACGTAAAGGTTACTTAGAAAATCCAAGTGATCCTCAAGGTGTACGTGGTAGTGATGAATTTGTGCGAGTATCATGGGATGAGGCATATAAGCTGATCCATGAACAACATATGCGTATTCGTAAAGCTTATGGCCCTGAGTCTATCTTTGCGGGCTCTTATGGCTGGCGTTCAAGTGGTGTATTGCACAAAGCACAAACATTACTTCAGCGTTACATGAGTATGTCGGGTGGTTATGCGGGTCACTTAGGCGACTATTCTACGGGTGCGGCTCAAGTTATTATGCCGCATGTTGTTGGCTCGATTGAAGTCTATGAACAACAAACTACTTACCCTGTAATTTTAGAAAATAGCGATGTGGTTGTGTTGTGGGGCTTGAACCCCATTAATACGTTAAAAATCGCATGGTCTTCAAGCGATGGTCAAGGTCTTGAGTTTTTCCATCAACTAAAGAAATCAGGCAAAACTGTTATTATCATTGACCCAATGCGTTCAGAAACCGCTGAATTCTTTGGTGATAAAGCACAATGGATTGCACCTAACCCGCAATCTGATGTGGCGATGATGATGGGTATTGCTTATCAGTTGATTAAAACACAACAGCACGATACTGAATTCCTCGCTAAATACACTGTAGGCTTTGAGCAATTTGAAGCCTACCTAATGGGTAAAGAAGACGGCATCGAGAAAAGCCCTCAATGGGCAGAAGCTATCTGTGGTGTGCCAGCAAGACAAATGGAATTACTGGCTAAGATCTTTAAAGAAAACCGCACTATGCTTATGGCTGGTTGGGGAATGCAACGTCAGCAACATGGTGAGCAACGTCACTGGATGCTAACGGTGCTTGCTTCAATGCTTGGTCAAGTTGGCTTACCTGGTGGTGGTTTCGGCTATTCATACCATTACTCTAATGGTGGTAATCCGACGCGTGACGCTGGTGTTCTACCTGCAATGTCACCATCTTTAGGTGCAAGCTCAGCCGGTGGTAATGACTGGGCTGTTCAAGGTTCTGTGACGGCTTTCCCTGTTGCGCGTATTGTTGAATGTTTAGAAAAACCGGGAACAGAGTATCAACATAATGGCCATATGCTAACCTTCCCTGAGCTAAAAATGATCTGGTGGGCGGGCGGTGCTAACTTTACCCATCACCAAGATACTAACCGTTTGATCAAAGCATGGCAAAAACCTGAATTGATCGTTATTTCAGAACCATACTGGACGGCTGCGGCTAAACATGCGGATATCGTGCTACCTATTACGACCTCATTTGAGCGTAATGATATGACGATGACAGGGGATTACTCTAATCAACACCTTGTGCCAATGAAGCAAGTGGTTGAACCACAAAACGAAGCGCGTAGTGATTTAGAGGTGTTTGCTGATATGGCAGAACACCTAAAACCCGGTGGTCGAAATGTGTATATGGAAAACAAAACGGAGATGGAATGGCTGCGTGATTTCTATAAAACAGCACAAAAAGGCGGCCGTAACGCGCGTGTTCCTATGATGAATTTCTCTAAGTTTTGGGAAGCAAACAAACTTATTGAAATGAAGTGGAATGCAAAGAACGCCGAGTTTGTACGTTTTGCTGATTTCCGTAAAGATCCAATCATGAGCCCATTGGGTACGCCAAGTGGTAAAATTGAGATCTTCTCTAAAACGATTGAAAGCTTTAAGTTAGATGATTGTCCTCCACATCCAGTATGGATGGAGCCAACAGAGTGGATGTTTAATTACAATGATGGTGAATTGCAGTTAATGACATCACACTTAGCACACCGTTTGCACAGTCAGTTTAACTATGCTGATCTTCGTAAACAATATGCGGTACAGAACCGTGAACCGATTACGATCCATCCAGAAGATGCAAAAGCTCGTGGTATTAAAGATGGCGATTTAGTTCGCGCTTATAACCAACGCGGCCAAGTTTTGGTTGGTGCTTTTGTTTCTGATGGTATTAAAAAAGGCAGCGTATGTATCCATGAAGGTGCATGGCCTGATTTAGATCCTAAGACGGGTATGTGTAAAAATGGTGGAGCAAACGTATTAACGATGGATATTCCAACATCACGTTTAGGTAATGGTAACTGTGGTAATTCTGGTGTAGTGAAAATTGAGAAATTCACGGGTGTTGCTCCAACACTAACTGCGTTTACACCACCTAAAAATGGTTAGCTAGTAGTGTAACCTGATTTAAAAAAGCCGAGTATTAATACTCGGCTTTTTTGTAACTATTTAATAAAAAAGATATTTTCAATCACGCTGCACTAATTCTAGTTTAGCTAATTCTTTTTTTAATCGGTTTAATTGTGCTTTTTGCTTTTTTATTAAATTAGGTTGTTGATTAATTTCTTCTATTTTTTCTAATTTCTGCTGTCTTTCTCGAGCCGTTAACTTATCGTAAATGATACTGTTTTTTAATTTAGTCAATCGCTGTTGTTGATATTCACTATCATATTGTTCATTTTGTAATGCTTGCTCGGCTTGAGTTACTTTGTTTTTTAACGTGAATAATTGTTGTCCTTTATGATAACCCCGTAAAAATAGAGCTGAGGTCGATTGTGGACAAACACCAAGATAGCTATTGCCATTTGAACCAACAAAAAAGCCATGACTTTCAGTGCAGTATGTTATTAATCCCTGCTGATAACTTGCTTGATATTGGTTAAAGTTAGCATGAACCTTATATTCAGAGCACGCAGAGCTACGTTCATTAAATTGATTGGCTGATGCGCCTTGTGAACCATCGACATAGCCTAAAGCTGACCAATTTGCCGCTTGGCATTCTTGTTCATTCATTACGGAGCATGCACTTACCGTTGAGCATAATATAAGTGTAATAGTGAGTGATTTTATCGTCATGAATGATTATCTTATAATGAATAAAATGGAGTATTTTAAAGGGATCACAATTAAAAATAAAGTAAGGTATTTTTAATACTAATATCTATGCATAAATAACAGTGATTTTCTGGTAATAAAAAGGCTAATTAATTGCTAGTGCTATTATTTAATATATTAATAGAGTGTGTTAATTAAAAGCGATACCTATATTTAACGGTTATAGATATCGCTAATGATTAAAACAAATTCAAACCAAAGGCCGTTTTAATATCTGTTAAAACTTGCTGGGTTTGTTGGTTAGCATGTTCAGTGCCAGACTTTAGCACCTCAATGAGATAGTCTTTATTATTTAAATAATCAGCGCGACGTTCGCGTATTGGTGAGATTAAATCTTGTAGGCATTGTTCTAATATTTTTTTTGTTGTTCCATCACCTAAACCACCTTGACGATATTGCTGTTTCAACGTTTCAATATAAGCGCCATCTGGGTGGAAAGCATCAAGGTAAGTAAATACAATATTGCCCTCAACGCAGCCAGGATCTTCAACACGAAGATGGGTAGGATCGGTATACATTGATTTTACCGCTTGCGAAATAGTCTTACTATTAGCACCTAATGTGATGGTATTACCCATTGATTTAGACATTTTATTTTTACCATCAGTACTTGGTAAGCGAGCGACTTTACTCAATAGTGGTTGGCACTCAACTAAAATATTCTTACCTGCAATGGTGTTTATTTTTCTGACAATTTCATTTGTTTGTTCAAGCATCGGTAATTGGTCATCACCGACAGGAATTAAACTTGCACGAAATGCAGTAATATCCGCTGCCTGAGAAATAGGATAAGTTAAAAATCCAGCAGGAATAGAACGGCCGAAAGCTTTAGATTGAATTTCACTTTTAACGGTAGGGTTACGTTCTAAACGTGCAATAGAAACGATGTTAGAGTAATACATGGTTAATTCAGCAAGAGCGGGAATCGCAGATTGTAGACAAATTGTGGTAAGTTTTGGATCAATACCAACCGCTAAATAATCAGCGACAACATTAAGAATATTGTCTGCCACCTTCTGTGGATTATGACCGTTGTCAGTAAGGCCTTGCATATCAGCCACTAAAATATTCTGTTGGTATTGATGCTGTAATTGTACTCGTTGTTGTAATGAGCCAACGTAATGACCAAGGTGAAGCTGCCCTGTTGCACGGTCGCCAGTAAGAATAATCGGTTGATGTTGATCTGGTGTGATTGATGCTTGGGTGTTCATATGTTTCTCCGAAAAAGTGCGGCCGGAGAGGAGAGGAAATACGGATAAGATTAGGCGTATTCATTTGCAACCTTCCGGCGGCAAAATGAAATAGAAAGATAACTCTATATCAGCGCCGCTCTATGAAGAGCGCCACCAAAAGAAAAGGGGTAAGGTCTTGCTTGTTATCTTTATCATACTGTAAACGTATCAAAATAAATTAAAATAAACAAGATGAATCATCAAAGAAATGGATGATGTTTTTTATTGATTGATTATGTTTCTAGTTCTAATGCTTAGATTTAATGTGACTTTAAAAATTTGTAGTCTTTATGAAGTTAAAACGACATGTAAATAAGCTGATGTTACAGGTGCTAATATTGTAATAATAATTACTGGAGTGTAATAATGTATTTATATTTTGTTGTGATCATATAAATGAAGCGTGTCTTTTAATTAACAACGAGAAAGTATAATCATACTTGAGGCGCGTTTTTTTTCTAATAAAATGAGCAAATGAAAGGTCGTTTGATTTAATTTGTATTAAAAAATAACTAATATTGTTCAAATATTAGTTTATATAGACATAATAAATAGTATTTTATATTTTATTTTTGATCTTGAAATATAAAATAAACCTAAAAATAGACAACTAGACACTATTTTTATTGTTTTTTATTTAAATATAACTCTTTGATTATATTTTATTTTTTGGTTGGTTTTGAATTTTTATTAGCATCTTGTAGTCAACAAGGCAATCATGGGTTCATAATGACGGTTAATGGCATTTAGAAAATAAATTTCATCTTTGGTTGTGATATATGTTTATATACAGCCAACTTTAATACTGATATTCGTCTAAATTAAGACAATAAGCATTGTTGATTTTAACATGAATCAAAAAATAGAGATTCAACCGAAAAACACGATCCAGAATTATATTGATGGAATATCCATCAGTAATTCAGTCACTAATAAATATTCAATGTCAATGACACGTGTGCAATGGCGAATTTGGTTATTAGCAACATTTGGCAAGTTTTTTGAGGGTATGATCGTTTTTATGATGGGGTTAACGCTACCATTATTGACCCTACAATTTCATTTAACAGAGCTACAGAAAGGTATAATTAGTTCCTCGATTCTGTTTGGTATTTTAATTGGAGCAAGTGCTCTGGGTGGGCTATCTGATCTTTATGGACGTAAGAGAATGTTCATTATTGAGATGGCTTTACTCTCTATATGTTTGATAGGCATGGCGACTAGCCAGTCTTATTTGAGTATTTTAGTGTTTAACTTTGGCATTGGTTTAGCTTTAGGGTGTGATTATCCTACGGCGCACTTAATGATATCTGAAAGTATTCCATCCAAAAACCGCGGTAAGTTGGTTTTGGGTGCGTTTGCATTTCAGTCTATTGGTGTTTTACTTGGTATTTTAACCGGTATTTTTGTATTGACGTACGTAAACGACATCAATGCATGGCGGTTGATGTATGTTATTGCTTTGATTCCATCGTTGGCGATTACGGTTGCACGTTTCTTTATTCCAGAAAGTGCGCATTGGCTTTTGTCTAAAAATCGTAAGGCTGACGCTGAAATATCACTTAAGCGATTATTAGAGCGATCTCAACAGTCGACAATGCCAATTGAAGATGTACCGAGTGACGAAGTTGAATTAACTTCTTGGATACATGGTTATAAGCGATTATTTAAGGAAAAATATCGCGCAAAAACTATTTTGGCATCAGTGCCTTGGTTTATTCAAGATCTTGGTACTTATGGTATTGGTATTTTTACGCCTGTTATTCTTGCATCTGTACTTGATCCTCATCAAGCAACTGGTGGTGACGCGCTACATAACATCATTGCTAATACGGTTTACTTAGCAAAAGGTACTGCTGTCATTGACTGCTTGCTTATTGTTGGTGTTATCTGTGCGATTATTTTTTCAGAATCTGTTGGCCGTATGAAACTGCAAATTTATGGTTTTATTGGTTGTGCAGTAGGTTTACTGTGTGCGGCTGTTTCAGTGAAAATGCATGGTGATTATCAGATGTACATGCTGTTTTTAGGTTTTATGTTATTTAATTTTATGAATAATTTAGGCCCAAATGCACAAACATATTTGATTTCAGGTGAGATTTTTCCGGTGAAAATCAGAGCGAAAGGAGCAGGTTTTGCAGCATCAATTGCTAAATTTGGTGCTATTTTAACGGCTTTCTTATTTCCTATTCTATTACATGGAATTGGTGTGTTTACGCTCTTATTATGCCTAGTTGTGACGTCATTATTAGGCGCATGGGTAACGCATAAATACCGTTTTGAAACATCAGGTAGAAATATCGAAAGTATGTAATTACCGATATTAACGTATTTATTGAAAGGCACCAGTTAATGACTGGTGCCTTTTTTATATTTATATTTATATTTTGCTGATTGATAGTTTTAGTTATTGCCGTTAATTATATTAGCGATGTTTGCAGTGGTTATTGCCTTTTAAGTCGTAATTTTAGGTATCTATTTATTGACCTTCCCCTAAGTGTAATCCTTATGATGCTACTAAATAGATTGATAGCAGAGAGTAGAGGTCAAGATGAGTTGTTGTAATAAGGCCCCAAAAGGCGGGGCAAGTTTAGGGTTATTATTGAAGTTTATTGCTGTAATTTTTGTGTTGTTATTAATTGCTTCTTATTGGCAATAAGGTCTAGCTAATGAAACCTTCAATCGTTATAGAACCCCATCATCGTTGTTGCTATATCATAGATTCCAGTGTGAGTGTTGATGTGATGTTAGCTACATTGAAGACCAACCAATATATTCAGTCAGTAAACATTAACTCATCGCATAAATTGCAGTTGATTTATGATTTTAGATATATTGAATTTCAGCAGATATTGGCCATTATCAGCACTACAGGTGTTAACTATAAGAATGGTTTTTTTCAGCGATTAAAATATCAGCTGTATAGTGATGCTGATCTACAGGCGCGTGATAATCTAAAGATTACGCCATTTTGTTGTGATAAAGTCGCGATTAGGCGTGAAAATCTTTAGTCTGAGCGAAAATTAAGTCTTTTGATTGTTTGGCCGTCTTGAATAATGTTTTATTGATCCCTTTCTTCGTATAACAAACTAACTCCGCATAGCAAACTAATTAAGTGGGTATTTTTAATCGTCAATATGATTAAAAATGCGACTGTTCACATTTTTATAAAGTGGTTGGATATACACTCCATTTTATATTATGGCTTTATCATTACGTATAACTGTCGTTATGGTTATCTGTGATCATAAAGTGTGTTGCTATGGTTGTTATATACGGAGATAGAATATGACTATCGGTAAGTACCTCAGATGGAAAGATTCGCAAGGGAACGTGTTTCGTCCTGTGTCATTAACAGGCACCGAGTTACTCAATGATCGCACTTTAAATAAGAGTACGGCTTTTACTCAAGAAGAGCGCGATGCTTTTCAATTAACGGGATTATTACCCCCGCGAGTACAAACGTTTGATGATCAACTTAACCGTGTCTATGACGGCTTTAGTAATGCGTCTACTGATATTGAAAAATACCTCTTTTTACGTTCGCTTCAAGATCGTAATGAAACCCTTTTTTATGCGTTACTCTCTCGCCATGTAGAAGAAATGACGCCTATCATTTATACCCCTACTGTCGGCAAAGCATGTCAAGAATTTAGCCATCGTTATCAAAAAGCACGTGGGTTATATATTACTGAAGATAATGTCGGTGCAATGGGTGAGATGTCGCGCCATTTTATGGGTAAAGACATTAAAATTATTGTCGTAACCGATAGCCAAGGCATTTTAGGCATTGGTGATCAAGGCGTTGGTGGAATGGGGATCCCGATTGGTAAGTTATCACTCTATACTTTAGGTGCTGGCATTCACCCTGCCCATTGTTTACCGATTGTGTTAGATGTAGGTACTGATAACCAAGAGCTGCTTGATGATCCAATGTACTTAGGCATTTCACGTAAACGGCTTCGTGGTGATGCTTATAAACGCTTTATTAAATCATTTGTACAACAAGTAAAACGCCATTTTCCAAAAGCAGTATTGCAATGGGAAGATTTTAGTAAAGCCAATGCGTTTGATAATCTAAGTGATTACGAAGATAGTTTGCCATCATTTAATGATGATATTCAAGGTACTGGCTCGGTTGTTCTTGCCGGTATTTTGGGTGCATGTAAGATCAAACAAGAACGATTAGTGGATCAAACCTATGTGATCTACGGCGCTGGCGCGGGTGGCGTAGGAGTTGCTGATCAAATCTATGCAGGGTTACTAAAAGAAGGTTGTACGCATCATTCTGCTCGTGAGAAGATTTTCATTCTCGATTCTAAAGGTGTCGTGTTTGATGATCGCGATGGTTTAGACGATTATAAACGTCGCTATGCTAAATCACGTTCAATTTCCGCCGGATGGCATGCCGCTGAGTTGGGTAAGATTAGTTTAACCGAGCTTATTAATAACCATCCAGTCACCGTATTGTTAGGTGCCAGTGGTATTGGTGGTTCATTTACTGCTGATCATATTCAGAAAATGATGGAATATACGCCACGACCGATTATATTCCCACTCTCTAATCCTACCGCCAATTGTGAGGCTATTCCTGAAGCGATTTATCATTGGAGTGATGGACAAGCTATCGTCGCAACCGGCAGTCCATTCTCTGATGTAGAATATAATGGGCATCAATACCGCATTGGACAGGGCAATAATGTCTTTATTTTCCCTGGTGTTGGCTTAGCGTCTATTGTGTCGCAAACGGCAAAAATTACTCAAGATATGTTTACCACTGCGTCTTATGCACTTGCTGAGTGTGTAAGTGATGAAGATATTGCAAATGGGTGTATTTACCCTCGCATTAGTGCGTTGAAAGCCGTTTCTATTCATGTTGCTTATTCAATTTTAGCTCAGATGCAAGCAACAGATGCTTGTTGTCACTTACGAGATCAAGATCTTGAGCAAGCATTAGCTGAACATATGTGGGAACCTGTCTATTTGCCGTATCGACGAGTATAACCACGCTGTTTTGTAATCATGCGTGATAAAAAAGCCATATTCTTAATTGAATGTGGCTTTTTATTTTATAAATCATGCGCTTAATTATTAATACCAGTGTGTTTTTATAAATAATCGTATACAGATTGATATGATACTTTTTTAATATCGAAACGTTTCGATTGTAAAACTGTGAGCTAAATAGATATTTTAGTTATTTTATTGCAGTTGAAAGCGATCCTTCTCACACCTTCTCTATTTTGCTCTGGTGAAAAATTTGAGTCCGTTTATTATCCTCATCGAAACGTTTCGATATGTTTTTCTGCCACTTAAAAAACATCAATACTAAGGCAGAAAATTTGAGCGGTATAACGTGTAACAAGAAGGTCTACCAAATGAAAAAAAGTACGCTAATTAATGCAGAGCTTTCATACCTTGTGGCAACGCTAGGACACACAGATGAAATCACTATTTGTGATGCAGGTTTACCGATCCCTCAACATGTAAAACGTATTGATCTTGCGTTAACCCATGGTGTACCAAGTTTTCTTGATACGGTGAAAGTGATTTTGTCAGAATCACAAATTGAAGGTGTCATTATGGCTGCAGAGTTTGCTGAAGTCAGTCCTACTCATCATCAAGCATTGTTAGCTATTTTAGATCAAGAAAGTACAGTAACGGCTAAGCCGATTCATATTTCATATTTATCTCATGAAGAATTTAAGCAACGCACTGCGCAAAGTCGTGCTGTTGTGAGAACAGGAGAATATACGCCGTATGCCAATATTATTTTCCAAGCTGGTGTTGTTTTTTAAATCATTGAGGAAGTGAGCTTCGTTTATTTCTTTAACGTAACTAGAAGATATTTAATATGAAAAAAATTGCGGTTATTGGTTCGACTAATGTTGATTTAATTACTTATGGTGATCGTATCGCTAAAAGTGGAGAAACACTTGAAGCGACAGCATTTGCGATTGGTAATGGTGGTAAAGGCGCAAACCAAGCGGTCGCGGCTGCTAAATTAGGCGCACAAGTCGTTATGGTATCAAAAGTGGGTGATGACCAATTTGCAGAGATGAGTTTAGCAAATTATCGCAGCCAACAAATAGATACAAAGTTTGTGACTAAAGTGAGCGGTGTTAGTACGGGGGTTGCGCCTATTTTTGTTAATACAACTACATCACAAAATTCCATTTTAATTGTAAAAGGAGCAAACAATTATCTTACTCCGGCAGATATTGATGGCGCGGAAGCGGAATTGAAAAATGTCGATATGATTGTTTTGCAGCTAGAAGTGCCTTTAGAAACGGTTTATCACGCAATTGATTTTGGTCAAAAACACAATATCACTGTTTTACTTAATCCTGCACCAGCCATACCTGAACTATCTCTGGAATATGTTTGTAAATGTGATTTTTTTGTACCCAATGAAACTGAACTTGAAATATTAACAGGTAAGCCTGTTTCAACGATTGAAGAGATCAATCAAGCTGCGAATATGTTATTTGAACATGGTTTAAAGAATCTGATTGTGACGATGGGATCACGTGGTTCACTGTGGATATCCAAGACAGGTGAATATCTTGCTAAGCCAATTAAAGTGAATGCGGTTGATACATCAGGCGCAGGTGATGCTTTTATCGGTTGTTTTTCACATTTCTTTACTCAAACCGGGGATGTGGTATTAGCACTGGAAAAGGCGTCTATTTTCGCGGGGCTTTCAGTCACCGAAAAAGGGACTCAGTCATCCTATCCTACGATTGAAAGATTTGAAGATTATCAAGCAAACAACCTCTAAAAATCATGCTCTTTGGTCAGAGTGATTATTTATGGAAGATAAATTATGTTTATTAAAAATAATACAATTCAACATGCTGATGGTTTTTTAAATAGAACCCCTATATTTCAATTTTTATTATTATCATCAGTATTTGCGCTTTGGTCTGCCGCCGCTGCACTGAATGATGTTTTGATTACGCAATTTAAATCAATTTTTGATTTGTCTAATTTCGCTTCAGCGCTGGTCCAGTCGGCGTTTTATGGCGCTTACTTTTTAGTTGCAATTCCAGCGTCAATGGTTGTAAAAAAAACCTCTTATAAATTAGCGATTCTACTTGGTTTAGCGCTGTATATTTTTGGCTGCTTGATGTTCTTTCCTGCATCTCATGCGGGTACGTACACCATGTTCTTAGCCGCTATTTTCTGTATTGCTATTGGCTTGTCGTTCCTTGAAACCTCATGTAATACCTATTCTGCAATGATCGGTGAGCCTGAACGGGCGACATTACGTTTAAACATTTCTCATACCATTAATGCAATGGGCTATATCATTGGTTTATTACTTGGTAAGCACTTGATTTTCCAAGATGGTGTCGATGTTGGTCATATGATGGCAACATTAACAGGTCCAGAGCTTGAAGCGTTTAAAGATCAAGTATTGCAACAAACATTAGAACCTTACAAATGGTTAGTTGGTGTAATCGCAACGATCGCTATTTTGATTGCGATGACTGAATATCCTAATTGTAAAGCGGCAACAGACACTAAAGATAACCAGCCATCATTTGGTGAGACACTGTCTTATTTAATGGGCAATAAACGCTTCTTCAAAGGTATTGTGACTCAGTTTGCTTATGTTGGTATGCAAGTCGCAGTATGGTCATTTACGATTCGTTTAGCATTAGAGCTAGATCCTAATATGGTTGAGCATGATGCGGCTAACTATTTGTTGTATGCCTTTATCATGTACTTCTTGGGCAAGTTATTAGCGAACTACTTATTCACTAAAACGGCACAAGAAAATATATTAATGGGTTACTCAGCAATTGGCTTTCTCTGCTTGATGTACGTAACCTTTGTTCCTAACTTCAGCGCTGTTTGGGTTGCTGTTGGTACGTCAGCCTTATTTGCACCATGTTGGGCAACGATTTTCGCTTCTACTTTGCAATCTGTTGATACACGTTACACAGAAACTGCAGGTGGTTTTGTGGTGATGTCTATTATCGGTGGCGCAGCGATTCCAGTGATTCAAGGTCTACTTGCCGATAATATTGGCTTACAATCTTCATTCATTGTTAGTGCGTTATGTTTCGCCGTCGTGTTTGTCTACTTTATGAATGAAAAGAAATACAAGCAACAATTCAACTTTGTAGCTGCTAAAGCGTAATGTTCTATTATGACCACTCAAACATGGGTGGTCAGTTTTTGCGAGGAATTGAATATGTTTACCTTACCGTTATATAAAGAAAATTTCACCAAACAAAGAACCTTAATCGCTCAGTCTGAACATTTTGAAATTCACAGCTTCCTGTATCATTCAGGTGTACATGCGATTGAAATTAAGAATGCAAAAGGGCATTTAGTGGTATTGCCTTTTATGGGACAGATGATTTGGGATGCACAGTTTTTAAATACTGATTTATGCATGAAAAATATGTTCTCTGAGCCCAAATTTGCCAAAACAGTAGTTGAAACCTATGGGTGCTTTGCTTTTCATGCGGGCATGATCCGTATGGGATGCCCATCGCCACAAGATGATCATGTATTACATGGTGAAATGCCTTGTGCAACAATGGATGCTGCATGGTTAGAAATTAATGATGATCGTGTTGTTATCAAAGGCTCTTATGAATATGTAATGGGCTTTGGCGATCATTATTTAGCAATGCCTTCGGTACAGTTAGATAAAGATGCTAGCTTATTTGATATTAAAATGGTGGTGAAAAATCTTGCCACTGTGAATATGCCGTTGCAGTATATGTGTCACATCAACGCGACGTATGTTGAAAATGCAGTGATGACGCAGAATATTCCAGATAGTGCCTTAATGTTACGTGAAACTGTACCTGCACACGTACAACCGACACCGCAGTGGTTGGCATACAATGAAAGTTTGAAAACATCAGCACCTATTTCTATATTAGATAAACCTGAAATGCATGATCCAGAAGTGGTGTATTGTATGGATGACATAGCGCGGTATGCCGACAAAGCCGTATTTAAGATGCAGATCGATGCTGATAAATACCTGCAAACCGAGTTTGATACCCATGAGTTTAGTTGTGCGACACGATGGTTATTATGCAGTGGTGATCAACAAGTTGCGGCATTTGCATTACCTGCAACCTGTCGACCTGAAGGCTTTTTAGCGGCTAAAGAGAAGGGTTCTTTGATTTATCTTCAACCGAATGAAGAACGCTGCTTTAGCGTACGTACGGGTATTTGCCAAGCGTTATAATGTGTATTTACTCTCTCCTGAATGTTATTTAGTGATGGTAGGAGAGAGTAAAATGGATGCTTTTGATTTTTTATTTTAACGGTTAATTCAGCTAAAAATTAAAATCATCCATTTTTGTTATGTTCTATTAGAAAGGCTCATTAAGAGCCGAGGAAAATCCTATGAATAAGTTAGTGGTATTAGGTAGTGTTAACGCTGACCATGTTCTGCAAGTCCCTTCTTTCCCACGTCCAGGCGAGACGCTTCATGGTCGTAATTATCAAGTTATTCCAGGGGGAAAAGGTGCTAACCAAGCGGTGGCTGCTGCACGTTTAAATGCAGATATCGGCTTTATCGCTTGTGTAGGAGATGATTCATTTGGGATCAATATTCGTGAAAATTTCAGAATGGACGGTATTGATATCACTGCGGTGAAAATGCAACCTAATTGTCCAACTGGCATTGCAATGATTCAAGTGTCAGATAGCGGTGAGAATAGTATTTGTCTTTCTGCAGAAGCTAACGCCAAGTTAACTGCTGCTGCGATTGAGCCTGATTTAGAGCGTATTCGTCAAGCTGATTATTTATTAATGCAATTGGAAACACCATTGTGTGGTATTGAAAAAGCAGCGCAAGTTGGCAAAGATGCGAATACCATTGTGATCTTAAACCCTGCTCCTGCGCGCGTATTGTCTGATGAATTATTAGCGTGTGTGGATATGATCACACCAAATGAGACTGAAGCTGAAGTGCTGACTGGGGTAACGGTTACTGATGCCGAGAGTGCGCAACAAGCGGCAAATATTCTGCATGCAAAAGGGATTCAAACAGTAATGATCACCCTTGGTGCCAAAGGCGTATGGTTAAGCCAAGAGGGACGTGGTGAGATTATTGCTGGTTTCCGTGTGGAAGCAACTGATACAACGGCGGCGGGCGATACGTTTAACGGTGCATTCGTGACTGGTTTGTTAGACGGTTTAGTTTTAGAATCAGCGATTAAATTTGCTCATGCTGCTGCGGCTATTTCAGTGACTCGCTTTGGTGCTCAAACGTCGATTCCAACCCGTAAAGAAGTTGAAGATTTTCTGGCTCAGCAACAATAGCTAACGTAATGGCTCAATAAAGGAAAAATAACATGGCAACGATGAAAGATATCGCAAAATTAGCAAAGGTTTCTACATCAACAGTAAGCCATGTTATTAATAAGACTCGCTTTGTTAGTGACGAGATTTCAGAACGAGTAAATAGTGCTGTTAAAGAACTCCATTATAACGGGCCTTCAGTATTAGCACGTAGTTTTAAGGTTAATCGTACTAAAACCTTTGGTATGTTAGTGACGACATCGACTAATCCTTTTTTTGGTGAGGTTGTTAAAGGTGTCGAGCGTAGTTGTTATCAAAATGGGTATAGCCTTATTTTGTGTAATACCGAAGGTGATCACCAGCGGATGCGCGAATCTATCAATACCTTATTACACAAGCGCGTTGATGGTTTGATCTTAATGTGTTCATCATTAGAAGGTGAACGTATTGATGTCTTTGAACAATATCCTGATATTCCCGTTGTCGTCATGGATTGGGGGCCGATGTTATTTACCAGTGATAAGATTCAAGATAATTCTTTGCGGGGCGGCTATATGGCAACCCAATATTTGATTGAATCGGGTCATGTTGATATTGGTTGCATAACCGGACCACTGATTCGACATCAAGCTCAAATGCGTTATGAAGGCTATAAACGTGCGATGAATGAAGCGGGCTTAACCTTTAATGCTGATTGGATCATTGAGTCTGATTTTGAATGCGAAGGTGGCTATGATGCTTTTATGGAAATGAAGCAACATGGCGTGTTACCCAGTGCTATTTTTGTTTCCAATGACATGATGGCAATGGGCGTTATTAATGCAGCTAATGAGTGCGGTATGTGTATTCCTGATGATTTGTCGATAATTGGCTATGATGATATTCATATTGCTAAATTTATATCACCAGCATTGACAACTATTCACCAGCCAAAGTATCACTTAGGACAAGCTGCGGTTGAAACGTTATTAACCCGTTTAGATCATCAAGCAAGTGATACGCAAGTTATTCAAATTGAGCCAACATTAGTAACCCGTAAGAGTGTGAAAATTATCAATAGTAATAATAGTAACTAAACGACCATCGTTATTGGAACACTTGTTTATGGTTTTATTCCGCGCTTAATTATTTAATTGGTATAGCTAGATGATAAGTTTCCCCGCTTATCATCTTTTTTTGTATCTGACATGGCATGATGTTATTTCAATAGATTATAATTTAGCTATCGTTGTTTCTTTGGTGGCCCAGAGATTATTAACATCGTACTCAATAAGTTGTACTTTGAGAGCGGCGAGAAAATTTATGCGCAAAATAGAGGATCCACTTGCTGCTTGGTTACAGGTAGCCTTAGGATTTACGATCCTATTTGCCGTAAATTAGCACTGTCAGCCATTATATGCAGTGATTAGACGATTTTTAAGAGAGTAGAAGAGACACGTAATAAAAAGTCGTAACTCAATGATTTATTTACGACTTAGTGGTTGGGAAATAGTTGCTTTATTATTCAAATATTGACTCTAGTAATAAATATAAACTGCGCAGTAAATCCATATAACACCTTCCGTAGTGGCTAATTTTTTCAATATATTTCGTTGTCTACTTACAATCTAGAATAGTGTGATTGTGTAGTAAGTCAATGACTGAAATGTATATATTGTTCACCATTTGTTGTAAATGTGTAATGTATTGATTTTTTTATATATTTTTAATATTATTAATTAGAGCACGAATAGAACATAAGGATGATGAATGACAACTCGTTTTAAACACTTAGCCACAGCATTTGAACCTTTTATGTTATTAATGGGGGTTATTGGTCCATTAGCGACGCTGCCGCAATTATATAAACTATTTTTCTCTCATAGCGAACACGCTTTAGGATTGTCTCTCACTACTTGGGTGCTCTATGCCTTATTAGCGGCATTATGGGCCGTATATGGTTTCGTTCATAAAAATCCGCCAATTTGGGTCGGCAACAGTTTGGGTTTTTTAATGGATATGGCAATGGTGATGGGTATCTTTTGGCATACTGGTGGTACGTTTTAACGCTATTTATTCGCTTATTTATATAGATATAAACCTTTTTTATAACTGTTGCTGGGTTGTATTTTATATACTCAGTAACAGTCTCCTTATTTTAAAGCCCTACGTTATTAAACAAAAACACTTACGTTAGCTTTCATTATTATTCGATGATTTGATCTATCTCTCAGGAATATTTTTGGCTATCTTACCTGAACGTGGCAAAATGAAGCACGTAGAAGTGCTTGAATAATTGAAAACATCAGATTGTAAAATTACGGTTGATTTTAATTATCGGCCATAATTATAGAATAGCGTTACTCATGTTAAAACAGGATTATCAGAGCTAGGTATGCTCGCTGAAATTATTGCTGATCGTTTGTACCGTTTAGGCGTCAGCTATATTCCTTTGCAATGTACCTAATACTTAACGGATTTAATGAGTAGTAATTATGATGACAAATGAATGGATTGATCGTTTGCGTGCATTGCGAGTCATGCCTGTAATTCAAATTGAACATGCAATAGATGCTGTACCTCTGGCTAAAATATTAGTTGATAATGGTTTACCTGCTGTTGAAATCACCTTTCGTACCGCTGCTGCGGTGGAGTCTATTCGCTTAATTCGTGCCGCTTATCCTTATATTGTGTTATGTGCTGGGACTGTCCTAACTATTGAGCAAGTGGATGCCGCTATGGCTGCGGGTGCTGATTTTGTTATTAGCCCTGGATTTAACCCTACTATAGTTAAATATTGCCTTACTAATAATATTAAAATAATCCCTGGGGTGAATAATCCTAGTTTAGTTGAACAAGCATTAGAATTAGGTGTAAATGCCTTGAAATTTTTTCCAGCTGAAGCTTCTGGTGGTGTCAATATGCTTAAAGCATTAGTTGCGCCTTATAGTCAGGTTCAGTTAATGCTAACGGGAGGAGTGACGCCGCTTAATTTGGGGGAGTATTTAGCGATTCCACAAGTAATAGCTTGTGGCGGAACATGGATTGCACCAACCAACACAATTACCAATCATGACTGGGATCTGATTGCTGGTAATGTACGTGAAGTGTGCGTAATGATTGCTCAGATGAAGGCGTAGGGATTGATGATGAATAATACTATAACTGTAATATGGATAGAAAATAGTAAGCCTAGTTAAGTTAAATAACTAGGCTTTTATATATTCAGCGGAAACCTTTTAAATAACCATCTGATAATAAATTTATCAAAGACAGATCACAATGAAGGTGCATGAATTAATGTGCTTTTAATTGACGAATTATCTCTGTCGCAACCGCTTGTGCTGATGCTGGGTTTTGACCCGTGATTAGATTATCATCGACCACAATATAGCTCTGCCAATCAGGTCCTTGAGTGTAATGCGCACCTTGGTCAGTTAACATATCTTCCAGTAAAAAAGGAACCACAGCAGTTAATCCAACCGCGTCTTCTTCACTATTACTAAAACCTGTGACATTTTTGCCTGCGATAAGTGGGCTGCCATCCGTGTTTTTAGGTGCTTTTAATGCTGCTGGTCCATGACAAACAAGACCAGTGGGTTTGTTATGTTGATAACACCATTCAATAATATTTTGTGAGGCTGCATTCTGAGATAAATCCCATAGTGGCCCATGTCCGCCAGGATAAAACACGGCATCGTAATCGGCTGGGTTGATGGTTGATAACAGTAATGTATTCGCTAATTGTGTGACTGCATCTTGATCATTTTTAAATCGAATAACCGATTCTGTTTGCATCTCTGCTGTATCACTTTTTGGATCAATGGGTACTTGTCCGCCTAGTGGTGAAGCGAGGGTAACCGTGTCATTATTATCTTTAAATGCATAAAAAGGGACAGTAAACTCATCTAACCATAAGCCTGTTTTTTCGGTGGTTGTACCTAAACTTTGATGAGATGTTAATACGATTAAAATATTCATATTTACCTTTAAACCCTTATTTAAATAAGTCATATTAATTGGATGTAAATTAATATCTTAATTAGTTATAGGCTTAAATAATGAGACTTACAAGCATACATCGTTGTTCTTTTATCAATATTATATCTAAGAAGTAATTAATAAATAATATGGATGAAAAATAATAGCAAAGTGGTAGGAATCATTATGGAAGTAAAAGCAGCGAGGTATTGAAATAAATAAGATGAATAGCGAAATAAACAAAAAGGTCACCGAAGTGACCTTTTTGTGAAAAAATGAAAGACTAAAATTAGTCAGCCATTTCAGCGTTGTGGTAAACGTTTTGTACGTCATCACAATCGTTTAGTGCATCAAGGAATTTTTCAAACATTGCAATATCGTCACCAGACAATTCAGTCTTTGTCTGTGGAACGAAAGCAATTTCTTCTGAATCAATGGTAACGTCAGCCATTGTTGCAGCAAGAGCATTTTTCACTTTAAAGAATTCAGTGTGCGGAGCGTAAACGGTGATCTCGCCGTTTTCACAAGTGATGTCAGTAACGTCAACGTCTTCCATCATTAGATTTTCAAGAACCATTTCTTCGTCGGTACCTTTGAACTCAAATACTGCTTGGTGCTCAAATATGTGACCAACGGTGCCTGGGCTACCGATTTTTGAATTGTTTTTAACAAATGCTTGACGAATGTCCATAAAAGTACGGTTGTTGTTGTCTGTTAGACAGTCAACGATAACCATGCAGTTGCCTGGGCCAAAACCTTCGTAACGTGCAGTTGAGTAATCTTCACCGCCGCCGCCGTTTGCTTTATCTATCGCTTTTTCGATAACGTGGCTTGGTACTTGATCTTTTTTTGCTTTTTCAATAAGACGACGAAGTGCTAGGTTGCTATCCGGATCGGAACTACCATTCTTAGCACAAACGTAGATTTCTTTACCGTACTTAGAGTAAACCTTGATCTTAGCGCCTTGGGTTTTTGCCATAGACAACTTACGTACTTCGAACTTTCTTCCCATGAGGAATCACTCTCTTTTACTGTTTTAAACGGTCAATTATGCAAATATTTTACCAGTACCCCCTTATTCTGGCTAGTTAGATCTGTATTTATGCAGGCTAAAGTTGATTTTTTTATTTTTACGTTGAAATAATAAACCAACCTAAAAAATAATAGCCATGACGTCTATTTTTGGAGCTAAAGACTTCGAAGATGGATTAATTTCTCGTAAGGTAATAAATTAAAGCAAATAAATCCTATATTTTCTCATAATACAAGAATAGCACTTGTTGTTCGCGCTATAATTGGGTACAAATAATCATCACACAAATTAGAGATAACTGACCTGTGACTCATTCACTCAGTGCTAATGAAAAATTGTTGCAAGTGCTCGTTCATATTGCAGCATCAAATGTACCGCTACAAGCACAACAACTCAGTACCGAAATGGGAATGCCAATAAGTAGCTTATATCGTTATTTGGCCTTACTTCGAGATTGGAATTTAATTGAAGAAAATCATGGGTGTAATACCTATAGTGCCGGTCCTGCAGCACTGCAACTTCAACGTAATTTTGAAATGAATTCACCATTACCTGATGGTGTAAGACCGATCTTAAAACGGTTACAGCAGCAAACGGGTGAGATGTCAGCTTATATGGTCGCGGTTGGGTTTAATGCCTTATGTGTTGACAGTATTGATAGCCCTTATGCACTGCGTTGTAGTTATGAAAAAGGTCAAAGTCAGCCATTGATTCGTGGTGCTTCAGCTAAAGTTATCTTGGCTTATTTACCCTTGGCGCGCCAATTAACGATTTTAGAACATTATGAGATTACCGAACAAACACAGATTGATACTTGGATTGCTGAATTGGATCTAATTAAGCAAGATGGCTTTGCAATTAGTACTTCAGAAATTGATGCCGGTGTTTCTGGCGTCAGTGCGCCAGTTTTTGTAGGTAATAAGGTTGTCGGAGCGGTTAGTGTTATGGCGCCAGCTGAGCGTATAAATAGCCGTAAAAATAAAATTGTAATGAGTGTATTACAAGCCGCAAGAGCATTACCACCACAGCACTAGTCATGTTGTTTGTAATAGATAGGGAAGATAGGCGTATGTTAGTTGATCAATTAAAAAAGTTATTTAAAAATGAGCCACAAAAACCGATGTTATGTCATCGTAAACATACGCTCATCAGCCCTTATATTCAGCAACATCAACCTGGAATTATGCTTGTTGGTGTGATTTCTGATCTTAGTCTTGATTGGGGACGTGGTTTACAAGGGGCTAAAGAAGGTCCTGCTAGTATTCGACGCATATTACCGTACACACATGCTCAAACGAAATTACCTTTCTATGATGCTGGTGATATTGAACAAACAAATAATGATCATAGTTTTGTTGCTGTTAGCCAGAGACAACATCAATTGCTATTGCGTAGTTTGCGTGAGGGTCATTTCCCTGTTGTTCTTGGTGGAGGGCATGAGATCTCCATTGCTAGTTACCAAGCATTATCTGACTTTAGTACTGAAGACATTCCTGCGGCAGTTATTATCACTGAAGATCAGCAACCACAGTTGATACCACAACGAGTGGGTGTGATTAATTTTGATGCTCATTTTGAGCTAAGACCCTCATTATCGTTACGAGCAGGCTCTGCGTTTCATGCTGCATGGTGTTATAGCAAAGAACAACAACGCAGTTTTGATTTTCTTGGTCTCGGTATTTGTGATCATGCTAATTCACAAGCAATGTTTAAACTTGCAGAAGATTTAGGTTGCCAGTGGTTACTTGATAATCAAATGACCACGCGAAATAAGAAACATGTTCAAGAGCAATTAGATAGTTTTATTGAGAGTGTTGATTGTATTCAATTGAGTATTGATCTTGATGTGTTTTCATCATCGATAGCGCCGGGTGCCAATATGACACGGATGCATGGAGTGAGCTTATCGATGGTTGAATGGGCGATTAAACATATTATGGCGAGTGGCAAAGTGAAAATTGTCGATATTGCTGAACTAAATCCTGAATATGATTATGAAAATCAAACAGCAAAATTAGCAACCAAGTTAATTCAAACGATTGTTCATTTTGCATAAATCATTTTTATAAATAAGTAATGATATGAAAGTGCTAGTTTTATAATCATAAAGATGTTTTTTTAATGGTTTTGAGTGAATATTGATATCAATGCTGTTAATAATATTGTTTTTGTAAAAAAAGACTTTACAGATGCCATGATGATGGGTATTATTCTCGGTATTGGAGAGATGGCTGAGCGGTTGAAAGCACTGGTCTTGAAAACCAGCATATGTTTATAGCGTATCTAGGGTTCAAATCCCTATCTCTCCACCACATTCTAGAAATTTGATGTAATCGAGTTTCATACAGAATTGGAGTGGTAGTTCAGTTGGTTAGAATACCGGCCTGTCACGCCGGGGGTCGCGGGTTCGAATCCCGTCCACTCCGCCAACACAACGAATCCTCGTCAGAAATGACGGGGATTTTTTGCATCTGTTCTATGCTAAATGATTGTGGGTTATTATCCGTCATCTCGGAAGAGAGGTACGAACTATCCGTGATCTATTCATCACGTGTTTGAGCATTAAAGACGGCAGTGAACATACGTTAAAACTCAACGAAAACAGTCACTTTACGACACGTGGGAAGTAGATTCCCTATCTCGTTCGTAACCTCACTGTAGGGAATGACGGGTGGTTGTTCGTCACCTTGTTGTAGAGAATGACGCGGTTGGTTCCTCGAGAATGATAAGTTACTTATTTACTGCTAAATACGCCCCTGCTGCAATCATAATGCCACCTGCTGTCTTATTTAACCGTTGCTGTGCTATTGGCGTCTTAATAACGTTAGCTAAGCGTGATGCACCACAAGCCACTAGCATAATTGCCGTCATTAATGCGATGGAAGATAAGACAGAAATAAGAATAAGATCACTGCCATGTAAGCGGGTTAAATCAATAAATGTCGGTAAAAAAGACACATAAAATAAAATGACTTTAGGGTTAGACGCGGAAATCAAAAAACCATGGCTAAAACTGGTGAGTGGCGTTTGTTGTGATTTTTGTTGATTAGAAATGGGTTGATTGTGGGTAAAAGCGGTGATCATCTTGTAACCCAGATAAATTAAATATCCAGCACCCATATAACGAATAATTAAAAATACGTCTGACCAATTGGCAGCGATGGTGGCTAAGCCAAAGCAAGCTAATTGTAAATAGAGCAGATCACTTGCCACCATGCCTAATGCCATCATGATACATTTTTTAGGACCTTCAACCATCGCTTTGGCAAGAATTGCAAATACACCAGGACCGGGAGTAATTGCAAAAATAAAAATAGCAATAAAGAATGTGATAGCAGCTTCAAACGACATCATGTCATTCCTATCAGTAAATAGATCGGGAATGTTATCACGATGCTAATGTTTTACCTTCGGATTTTTCCATTTTAAATTAAGCGTTGCTTGTAATGTAACTAATTGTTTTTAATGTTTTTTATTGTTATTTATGATGGTATAATATGATAATAATAATTGTTTTCAATACAATGTAATAATTAAAGTGCTGTATTTTGCTTTTTAAATAATCAAACAACACATAAAGCATGGTTTTTTGTGGCGATTAGTTTCAGAATGTCGGGTTTATTGCATCAGCAAATGTTAAGAGCATCACTGTGTGGTTCTCTGTCTATAAGTCCTCAGAGGGAAAAGTTCTTGGATAAGCCTAAAATTATATGTGTAGAAGGTAATATTGGTGCCGGTAAATCGACATTACTCCCTCAATTAGCAATAGCCTTAAATGCAACTGCTATTTTAGAGCCAGTAGATTCTGATCCTGAATTTCAACATCTATTGGGTGAATTTACTAGCGACCCTTTTAACGTCGATGCACGTAGTAATTTTCAATGTTACATTACTGCCCAACGCGCTGAACTCTTGAATAATTTAGATCCTCAAGGTGTCTATATTATTGAGCGTTCTTTGTTAAGTGATTTAGTCTTTACCCACGCTTGTATTGCTAATTACAATAGTACAGCTGAAGATATAGCTAAACATATGGCGTGCTATCAGCATTTAATCGGCCAAATCAATCAATATCCAACCATTGACTATTGTATTTATTTAAAGACAGATCCTGAAGTAGCTTATGGTCGTATGCGTCAACGTGGACGAGCAGAAGAGATGGGATTAGACCTCGGTTATATCAGTGATATTAATGCCTTTCATGATGCGGTATTACCACAAGCATGTCGTAAAATGGGCACAATATTAATTAATATTGATTGGAATACACCACTTACAGTAACCGATTTATTACCACAGTTGAATGCTGCTGGTTTAGTGATGAACTGATTTTTTGAGTTTGTTATAAAACTAGAGAGGCTACAGTTAATGATTAACTGTAGCCTTTTTTGTGGTTAGCTTTTTAGCATCTGCCAATATCTTTGGTAAATATTCACAGCGTCACCGACATCATCCGTAAATTCACCATTCTCGACTTGTGCGTCAGTTGGGAAAATCATTGAATCATTCTGTAATTCAGTCGGTAAAAATTGTTTTGCTTGTTTGTTAGGTGCAGGGAAACCCAATTCTTCGATAATTTTAGCTTGGTTTTCTGGTCGCATAAAGAAATCGATAAATTTAAATGCGAGATCTTTATGTTCGCTACCTTTAGGGACGATAAAATTATCCATCCATAAAATAGCACCTTCTTTCGGATAGACAAACTTAAGCTCTGGCATCTCTTTTTTTGCCATAAAAGCATTACCGTTCCATTGCATGCCCACCATCGCTTCCCCGGTGACATAAGGAACATGTGGTGCATCAGAATTATAAACGACAACATTTTGACGTAGCTTGAGTAAGCTTTCGTAAGCCTGCTTAATTTCGACTTCATTGGTGCTATTGATGCTATGACCTTGAGCGCGCAATGCCATACCGAACACATCTCGAACATCATCAAGTAACATCACTTGTTGTTTGAAATTCGTGTTCCATAGATCTTTCCAGCTTGTTACCTGATCAGACGTGATCACTTCTGCATTGTAGCTGATCCCCGTGACACCCCATACATAAGGTAAAGAGTAATCATTATTAGGATCAAATGGTTGTTTCATTAGACCAGAATAAACGTCATTTAAGTGATGCATTTTGCTTTTGTCTATCTTTGCAAGCATGCCTTCACGTGCCATTTTGTCAATAAAATACGTCGATGCAAATGCAACATCATAGCCTTTACTATCAAGTAGCTTAAGCTTGGTGTACATCGATTCATTATTATCAAACGTAGAGTAATTGACGGTGACATCATATTCTTTCTCAAAGGCTTTGATTACATCTGTTGGCATATATTCCGCCCAGTTGTAAACGTTAAGCACATCATTTGCTGCCGAAACATTAAATGCTGAAAGTGCGAATGCTAGTGTGGTCACCCCTTTGAATATTTTCTTCATGTTATTAATTCCTAATTGACCAGGTAAGTCAGATCTGAGCGCGGATATTAGACAGAAGTTTGTTGGTGTCAAAAACAATTAAGCTAAATTATGAGCTGAGTCACAGTAATAAAGTGCTTGTGAAGCCATAAGACTCGTGACATTATCCGCGCGATTTTTAACCTGTATTTTTTTGTGGGCAATTGGAATGTCAATCAACAGTCAATATATCGATAGTTACTACCAAGCAACCGTTAATGCGTTACCTGAACAACCGCTACTAGATCAAGCCATTGAAGCTGATGTTTGTATTATTGGTGGTGGTATGACGGGGCTAAATGCCGCGATTGAATTACGTCAAAAAGGATTTTCTGTTGTGGTGCTTGAATCACAACGTTTGGCATGGGGAGGATCTGGGCGTAATGGTGGCCAGTGTTTAGTGGGTTTTTGCCTAGGGTTACGTGAAGTTGATGAAACATACGGACCTGAGTGGGGCAAACAACTGTGGGATCTCTCTTGTGAAGCGGTTGATATTGCTCGTGATCGAATCGAGCAATTTAATATTGATTGTGATTTTCAACAAGGTTATATCGAACTTGCGTTGAAGAAAAGCCAAGAAACAGAACTAAAATCTTGGTATGACTTAAAACAAAGTCGTTATGATTACCCAAGTGCTAGCTGGTGGGACAAAGATAAAGTTCAACAAGTTGCGCATACTGAACGCTATTTAGGTGGTCTGTATGATTCAAACAGTGCTCATATGCACCCGTTGAATTACACCTTAGGTTTAGCAAAAGCAGCATTAGGTTTAGGGGCGACTATTTTTGAAAATACCCCAGCGGTAAAATTGGATAAAGGCAACCCGCATATTATCCATACGCCTAAAGGTCAGGTTAAAGCAAAGCAAGTGCTATTAGCGTGTAATGCGTACCTTGAGGGATTACATCGTAAAGCACAGAGCGTTGTGCTGCCTGTTGTATCTTACATTGGTGTTACTGAGCAATTAGGCGATCGTCAACCTATCAGTAATATGATGGCAATGTCAGATTTAAATAATAGCCTTGATTATTACCGCCCAACACCGGATGGTCGTATTCTGTTTGGTGGTGTTAATCACCCATTCAATGGTGAATACAGCGATTCAAGTGAGCGTCTACGCCAGCGCATGATCACCGTGTTCCCACAACTTGCTGACGTGAAGATGGAATACCATTGGGGCGGATTATTTGCAGTTACTCGTTCTTATATGCCGCAAATCGATCATCTAGGCAATGATATCTATGTTGCTCATGGTTATACCGGACACGGCGTCGGACTAACGAATATTGCGGGTAAAGTGGTTGCGGAAGCAATGGCGGGGACGGCTGAACGTTTTGATGTATTTGCTAAAATTAAACACGGTTGGATCCCAACGCCAGAAGTTTTACGTAAACCTGCTTTAGCGATGGCAATCTGGAAAGCGCGTTTAGAAGATTCATTAACTAAGTAATTAAATTTAGTTGCAATAAAATACAAAAAAGTAAAATTATTTGTAATTCTCAAGGGTCGACAGTTTGTCGGCCTTTTTTATACTCAAATAAATCATAAATCAGCATAGTAGTACAAAAAATAAGCTGTTGATCTTTTTCCTTAAATTTTTGCTTTACAGCATCAGCTAACCTCGCTATTATGCGCGGCATTGGAGAGATGGCTGAGCGGTTGAAAGCACTGGTCTTGAAAACCAGCATATGTTTATAGCGTATCTAGGGTTCAAATCCCTATCTCTCCACCACATTCTAGAAATTTGATGTAATCGAGTTTCATACAGAATTGGAGTGGTAGTTCAGTTGGTTAGAATACCGGCCTGTCACGCCGGGGGTCGCGGGTTCGAATCCCGTCCACTCCGCCAACACAACGAATCCTCGTCAGAAATGACGGGGATTTTTTGCATCTGGCTTATTTAAATTACAATCAACCATTTGTAGTATTTTTCTATGATTGCGGTCTGTTGTGCAGAGGAGCGACTAATTTTCGAAATGGAAAATTTCGTCCACTTCACAACATAACGAATCCTCGTCAGAAATGTGAGGATTTTTTGAATAAATATTATTGATAAATTTTTTGGTTTAGCTGTTATATATCTAAATATAATATTTGTACGAAAGGTTATATTGAACTGTTCTTATATTTTAATAATAGCAAAATATGAAGGGGGCTGTAACGTATGGGAATCGGTGATAAATGATACTAATTTAAGAAAATCAATAAGTTGAATTAGTATCATTTATAGTAATAGCATTAAGCGCTATGATGTTTTCTGTTACCTTCAGTTGTTAAACGAGCATTGCCGTGAGAATGAATACGACGTTTGCCTTTACATGTTTTGATATCACCTTTAGCCATGAGAAATAATCCTTTTTAATGAAAATATAAATAATAGAGAAGAAGAAATCATCTTAGAACTATTAATATTTAATTCAACATGGTGAAATATTGCTTATAAAATCAGAGTGTAAATATAAGCGGACACTATTAATATTTTATTGCACTATTCTTAATATATATTGAGATATCAGCTTATAGTTAATATATAATTGCATTATTCGATTGCTTTATATTAATTTTTTCTCATTTTTAAATTTATCTTATTCTTATACAATAAGAAATGAGCTGAAAATATAATGATTATTGCCATTTTATTATATGATTATTATTCCAAGTATCATCAATTGTTGCATAGTGCTGCTCTAAAACATGACGTTTTATTTTTAACGTTGGTGTTAAAATACCATTTTCAATGCTCCATGGTTCTTTGATCATCAGTACGCCCTTGATTTTTTGATGTGATTCAAGTTCGGTATTTATTTTTTTAATGATAGTTTGAAGTTTTTTTTCATACCGAGACTGATCGAATTGAGCATAGTTATGAGCAACGGCTAACAATATAGGTGCGGTCATTCCTGAACCAATTAAACAGACCATCTCAAAATGACCCAGATCCATTAAACGTTTTTCAATAGGTACTGGTGATACAAATTTGCCTTTGGCAGTTTTGAAGGTATCTTTTTTACGGCCTTGAATCGTTAAATAACCGTCATTATCTAAGCTGCCAATATCACCGGTATATAACCAGCCGTCATTATCAAAGCTTTCTTGGGTTGCTTGTGGATTATTATAATAGCCACTAAATAAGCCTTTACTGCGTACTAAAATTTCTTTATCTGCCGCAATTTTTAACTCAATACCGGGACCTGCATTACCGACAGTACCTATTTTGTCACTGCGATAAGGATGATTGAGGGTGCTATAGGCAAATGATTCGGTCATTCCCCATGCTTCGGTAATATTAAGCCCAATACTTTCATACCAAGATAATAATCCCGCTGATACAGGAGCGGATCCACAGCCAAGGACGCGTGCTTGATCGAGTCCTAATCCTTGCGCTAATTTACGTTTAATTAATGTCGAGATGAATGGGATTTTAAGTAGAATATTTAATTTAGCTTGTGGCAGTTTATCTTGGATCCGTTGTTGGAATAGGGTCCATAAACGGGGTACAGAAACAAAAATAGTCGGACGATGCATTTTTACATCATCAATAAAGGTATCGAGAGATTCAGGAAAGGCGACCTGTAACCCTGACATAATCGAAGATCCAAAGATATAAACGCGTTCAGTAATATGGGCTAATGGTAAATAAGAAAATAACCGGTCATTACTTTTTAAGCCAATATGCTCAATAATTTTTTGTGATGACCAGACAAAAGCGCCATAAGTTAACATTGCGCCCTTAGGCATGCCTGATGTACCTGAAGTATAAACAATCGACATTAAGTCAGTATCATGATGCGTTCTACATGCAGTTGTCGGTGAGTATTGCTCAATAAGGTCGTCGAATTGATATTGACATGTTGGTGTGCCGGGATAAGACAAGGCAATCGTAGGAATTGTAGCATGGCTGGTTATGACATCATTGACGGCTGTTGGGCTATCTAGTTTTCCGATAATGATTAATGCTGCATCACTATGATCAACACAATGAGCAATGGTATCAGCCCCCGCAGTGGGAAAGATGGGCACACTAACATAACCGCCTAACATCATGGCTAAATCACAGATAAACCATTCGGCACAATTTTTAGAAATCAGCGCAATACGCTCACCGGGTTGAATACCGAGTTGTTGAAATGCGGTAACTAAACGTTGAGCTTTATCCGCAACACTTGCATAAGTGTAATTAACAAATTGACGATTGATAATTTGCTTTAGATAAACATCGTCAGGACGTTCGTTGGCCCATTTAATGATCATATCAGCAGGTGTTTGCAGTTGAGTCATAAGCACTCCGATTGATAATGGACCATAATTGTTCGTGTTATTATAATGTTAAATTTAAGCTGTTATGTTCATGATAGTCAAGCGAGATGATATGAGTAAATGCGTATTATAATGGCTTGTAAGAAGATAATCACACAGTAACCATTTGAATTATAATAACTTATGTTTACATTGATGTATGGGGGATTGGGCGTTTAACTTACTCAATTTATGTGTCTTATGTGACATTGATAAATTGAGTAAGGGTATTAAAGAGAATAATGATGATAATTAAGCGGTAATATAATGTTGAGCTTGAGTGTGTAGTTGTTGATATTGCGCTGTTTGTTGATCTTGACTGTGACAAATAGACAATAAATCTTCAATAAAATAGCCGATCGCTCGCCACTCAATAGCGGTAATTTTTTGTTGCTGCTCAAGGGTTAAATCATCATAAATAGATGCCGCCCCAAAATCACCCACTAAAATATTAGCATTGTCGTCAACCAATACGTTATGTGCATAAATATCACCATGAGCGACACCTCGTGTTTGCATATGGCTAATTACCGCTGTCATTTGTTCAACAATTGTCGCTATTGCTGCAATTGACAGTGTAAATTCAGCAGGGAATGTGTCACGAGTGCAAGTAATCAAGGTCGGCGGTAACCCAAGGTTATGATAGTGGGCTGGAATTAATGCCATTATTAATGCGAGATAATTGGGTTCACTCACTTGTGCTAATGATGCTACTAAATTGGAGTGCGCGCCTGTTTTTAAACACGCATTTAATTCATCTTGTGGATAACCATCGGAGGTGACTTGTCCTTTAAAGACTTTGACGGCAATATCGTTATTAAGTTGATGTGGGTTAGAACGCCATTGAGCCAAAGATATAACCCCCGAAGCCCCTTGTCCTAATACTTTATCTAGCTGGTAATCACTTGAAGCAACATAAGGCAGTGAATTAGTCACATGTTGGTGACGATTGAAATCATTTCCTGAAAAAGCAATCCATGCTAATTTTGGTAAATCTAATAATTGATCCGGAAAGACAGTTAATGCATTTGCGGATAATCTAATTAATTGTAAGTTAAATAATTTATTCATAGAAAGCGGTAGCGCCGTTAGGGCATTACCCGCTAGCGCCAGTTTTTGTAAATGAATACAATCGCCAATGGCTTCAGGAAGTGTGGCTATTTTATTGTCAGTTAAGATTAACCAACGTAATTTTTTAGGCAGTGCATCTGCATTAATAGTAGTAATCTTATTTGATTTAAAACCGATCATTTCAAGATTAGGACAAGCCCCTAAAATGGTAGGTAATTCAGTGAAATTGTTATTTGAAATAAAAAGAATACGTAATTTAGTGAGCTGACTGAAACTCTTAGGTAAATGGCTTAATTGGTTGTTAGTCAGATCTAATACTTCTAAGCTGCTCGCGAGCGTTAGAATCTCTTTAGGAAAGTGTGTCAGTTGTTCGCTTAAAGTTAAATGTGTAGCGCCTTCAAGTTGGCCTGAGCGTAATTGTTCTAACGTATGCAAAATCGTCTCATTTTTAATTGGATATAATTTATAGACGCTATTGTAAAGATTTTAAAGAGTTAGATCACGACTACTGTAGAAGTTTACAATTTCACTAAAACATGATTATAAAGTGGTGGTTGTTTAATCAATAATTCGAGTAAACTAGTACAATTCAGCCATAGGTCATGGTTGGTTATAAGTAAATTACCGCAATGTTATGCGTGTAGAAAAATTATCATTGAGGGTCGTGTGCTAAAGAACGTTATTTGTCCATTAATGCTAGTGTTAACATCAATCAGCTGCGCCCGCGCAGAATCATTATATATACCATCATCAACGTATGCATTATATCCACCGACAGGCAGTCGTACTGTTAGTGACGTTATGAGCCGTTATTCACCTTTTGTTGAGCCTCGATTAAAACGGTATTTTGATAATGTCGGATTACACTATCCGCCACAAAATATTGCCTTATTTGCGATGAAACAAGAGCAGAGTGTGGAATTGTGGGCTAAAGAAAAGGATAAATGGTCTTACGTAAAACGTTACGATATACAAAAAATGAGTGGGCACACGGGACCAAAAATGCGTGAAGGTGATAAACAAGTCCCCGAAGGTATTTATCAAGTGTCTTTGTTAAACCCAAATAGCCGCTATCATTTATCAATGAAGCTTAATTACCCTAATGCATTTGATCAAAAATATGCACAATTAGAAGGACGGACTTCACCTGGGAGTAATATTTTTATTCATGGGAAACAAGCATCGGTTGGCTGCTTAGCAATGGGCGATTATGCGATTGAGGAATTGTTTTTATTAGCTGAACGTACGGGTATTGATAATATAGAAGTATTGATTAGCCCGCATGATCCAAGAAAAGGTCGATTATTAGCCGCAAATACGCAACCTTATTGGACTAAAATTTTATATCGTGACATTGAGCAACATGCAAGAAAATTTAATCGTTAATAATGTGGGTTAACCCTAGTTAAGCGAAAAACATTTTGTAATACTACAGCGAACCAATATTCTTGACACGATTATTTCGAGTAAAGTGTATTATCGTTGCATAAAATGATTAGAACAGAGCCAACGCATTATGCCCAAGCGTAGTAAAGAAGACACAGAGATCACTATTCAAACCATTATGGATGCAGTGATTGAGCAAATACTGACCTTAGGTTACGATAAAATGTCGTATACCACCTTGAGTAACCAGACTGGAATTTCAAGAACAGGTATTAGCCACCACTTCCCTAAAAAGCAAGATTTTGCTCATGCTCTTGATGGACGTCTCTATCATCTCTTTGTTGATAAGTTGGATCTAACCGGTGATTTGCAGGTATTTGCAACAAGTTGGTCTGCTGCATTGGAAGATGAAAAATTTCGCGCAATTTTACGATTATTATTTCATCATATTTCTTCAGCTGAAACATCACATGAATTTGCTCATCATGGCATTGAGCGTTTGTTTATGCTTTGTGAGCAACGTTACGGTAAACAAAGCATTGTTGAATTAGAGTGTTTATTAGGACGTTCATTAATTCGTTTAGCGCGTTAATTATTGCTTATTGAATAACGGTGATTTTTTGACTAAATATTAATAGCCCACATTATTGTGGGCTATTTTGTTTGTCGATTAAAATGACATTTATGTTTTGCTTAATAAACGATAATTAAAATAACGTAATATTTTAATTATCTGTTAAAATTTATCGTTTTAGAGTATCTGCTCTATATTTATAATTACGCATTGGCTGGAAAGAGGTTAAAGGTTCGTACATGAAAATTAGGCCATTGATGGTGAAGCATCTGACAATTGCATTATTCGCAATCGTACCAATGGTACAGGCAGCCCCCGTCAGTTTTAACGATGCATGGCATACTGTAGTAACCAAAAATGATGGTTTAGCCGCAGATCGTGCCAGTGTTGAACAAGCACAATATATGCAAGATGCAGCTAAAGATTTGTATTTCCCCAAGGTGACCGTTGGGGCAAATTACACCCGTTTAGATCATGATATTAAATTATCACCAGCGGATGTTTTTAGTAGTACATCTGCCTCAAATACTGACATTGGTAAAGTTATTAATAACATTATTTCTAACTCACAATTAAATTCTGCTTTGACTTCAAATATCTCTGATCGGGATGTGTTTACTAGCTCTATTCGTGCGATTTGGCCAATATTTACTGGTGGTCGAATTAACGCTGCGCAAGATATTGCTCAAGGTAAAACAGATCAAGCAAAATACATGCTAGCAATGCAACAACAAGCAAAATTTGAAGATTTATCCCGTTTTTATTTTGGGGTTGTATTAGCAAAGAATGTATTACAAACACGGACAGAAGTTGCAACTGGCTTAAAACATCATTATCAAGATGCGGTTAAGCTTGAACAGCAAGGTCAAATCGCGCGAGTTGAGCGTCTACAAGCGCAAGCTGCGTATGATAAAGCCAAAGTAGAACAGCAAAAATCCCTTCGCGATTTAGAAATTGCCCAAGTTGCTTTAACACAGCTATTAAAACAATCAACACCAGCGATGCCATCGACAGGGCTGTTTATTAATAACTCACTGCCACCTATGTCTGCTTTTGTTGATAAAACCTTAGCGACGTATCCCGGTTTGCATATTTTGGATGCGAAGCGTAAGCAAGCGGGTGGTTTGATTGAAGTTGAACAAGGCAAATATTATCCTGAAGTCTATTTATATGGTGATTATAATTTGCATGACAGTGGTAGTTTAGCCGCAAAAATGGCCCCTGATTGGGCGGTTGGTGTGGGTGTTAGTGTGCCATTAATTGATAACTCTGGTCGTTCAGGCAAATTAAGTGCTGCCCATTCAATGGTGACACAAGTTAACCATTTACAAGCACAAGCTCAGCAAGATCTAACAGTATTAGTTGAAAAAACTTACCGTGAAGCGAAACAAGCATTAGAAGAATATAACGGCCTCGCATCTAGCTTGGCATTGGCGAATGAAAACAGTTTATTGCGAGAAAAAGCCTTTGGACAAGGGTTATCAACATCATTGGATGTTGTCGATGCTGAACTTTTTGTTGCCAGCATTAAAACGCAACGTTTAGCGGCCGCTTATCAATATGTAGCTTGCTTAACTCGCTTGCTTGCTATTAGTGGCGAAATGAATACATTTAAAAATTATCAGCAATACCAAGGGATCGAGGTCAAATTATAATGAGTAAGTTAAAAGCAATTGCAGTTGCTATTCCTGTTATCGCAGTGGTTGGATGGCTCGGCTATACCTTTTGGCATGCTTATCAGCCGCAACCTGAACGTATGCAAGGTCAAATTGAAGCCCAACAATATAATATCGCGTCTAAAGTACCTGGGCGTATTGATAAAGTCTTAGTACGTAAAGGCGATGAAGTTCAGCCTGGACAATTAATTTTTACCATTTTAAGCCCTGAAATTGACGCTAAATTAGAACAAGCACAAGCAGGAGAACAGGCTGCAGGTGCACTAGCGCAAGAAGCAGAAAAAGGTGCACGTATTCAACAAATTGCGGCAGCGAAAGATCAGTGGGGGAAAGCCAAAGCGGCAGCCGCACTGATGCAAAAAACCTATGTTCGGATTAATAACCTTTATAAAGACGGTGTATTAGCAGAACAAAAACGTGATGAAGTGTATACCCAATGGCAAGCCGCTCAATATACAGAAAGTGCTGCTTTTCAGATGTACCAAATGACGAAAGAAGGGGCTCGAGTTGAAACTAAACGTGCAGCCCAGGAAAAAGTAAAAATGGCAGCAGGGGCTGTTGCTGAAGTTCAAGCCTATGTCGCGGATACTAAAATAAGTAGTTGGCATAAAGGTGAAGTGTCACAAGTGTTGCTGCATGATGGGGAATTAGCACCACAAGGTTTCCCTGTGGTTAATATTATTGATATTAGCGATGCATGGGCTGTCTTTAATGTGCGTGAAGATAAATTAAAGGACTACCTAGAAGGTAAAACTTTTGAGGTCACTATTCCTGCTTTAGGTAATAAAAGTTATCAATTAAAAGTCACGCATGTGGCAGTCATGGGCGATTTCGCTACTTGGCGTGCAACTGATACCGCCAAAGGTTTCGATATGCGAACATTTGAAGTTGAAGCTCGTCCAACTCAACCTATTAGTGGTTTACGAGTCGGCATGAGTGTGATTGTTGAGTGATGATATGGTTGTCTATTCAGCAATAAAAAACGAGTGGCGTACTCTTTGGCAAGATAAATGGTTGCGGGCACTGGTGGTTTGGTTACCTGCATTATTGTTTCTTACTATGTGGGCGATTTTTGCGACCGGTATTGCACGTAACTTGCCTGTTGGTGTGGTTGATCTTGATCATAGCCAGATGTCGCGTCAATTAACCCGTTATATTGATGCCAGTCCAAGCATGGCGGTGACACGTCAGTTTACCGATGATCACACTGCGAGTGCGGCGATGCGTGCTAATGATATCTATGCGATGGTAGTGATCCCTGATAACTATGAAAAAAATGTTAAGTTAGGTCAAGCGCCACAAATTACAACATTTTATAATGGTCAATTTATCTTAATTGGTAAAGTTATTAGCTCAGCAATGCTGCAAGTTGAAGGCACTTATAATGCTGGTGTTGAAGCAATGCGGAACATGAGTTCTGGTGCGCCAGTACCTTTGCAAGCATTAGGAATGGCTGTTCCTATTCAAGCCCAAATAACCCCTTTGTTTAACAGTAATAGCCATTATGGCCAATTTTTAGTTTCAGCGATTATTCCCTCTATTTGGCAAATATTAATTGTAGCGACGACCGTGTTGGCATTAGTACATGAGGCTCGTGGTCAAGGGCTGTGGCGTTGGTTAGCACACACTCCGTGTCAAAAATTATTAGGTAAATTACTTGCTTATTCTGGTTTGTTTTTGATTCAAGGTGTGTTGTTTTTATGGTGGATGTATGTTGCGCTTGATTGGCCGATGCATGGTCAATGGGGAATATTGATTGTCGCACAATTATTAATGGTTTTTGCTTGTCAAAGTATGGGGAGCTTGATTTATTTTGTCGCAATGGAAGCTCCACGGGCAATGAGTTTTGTTGCTGCTTATACGGCACCTGCCTTTGCCTTTATGGGGATCACATTTCCCGCTACTGATATGCCTGTTATTGCTAAAATATGGCGAGGGTTGTTACCTGTTAGCCATTATATTGAAGTGCAATTACAACAAGTAGATTATGGCAGTGGTTGGTATCAGGCTTCTCATCAATTATTGGTACTAAGCAGCTTTATGAGTGCTTTATTATTGGCGATGGGATTAATGTTAGTGCGTCGTAGTAAAGCATTAGCTAGTAGAGATACCGTAACGGGAGATCATCATGAGTTGGGGTGATTTATTTAAGCATGAATTAAAAGCTATTTTTAGTAATTTCTCATTAGTGTTTACTGTTTTTGGTGGGGTGGTGTTCTATTCATTTTTATACCCATTGCCGTATATTAATGAATTACCACGAGAACAACGAGTAGCGGTGGTTGACCTTGATCATAGCCAAATGAGCCGTGAGTTAATTAGGATGGCAAATGCCACGCCACAAGTTCATATTACGGAACATCTTGGCAGTATTAATGCGGCTAAAGTTGCGTTAGAAGATCGTCAAGTTGACGGTATTTTAGTGATCCCTAAACATTTTTATCGTGATGTGATGATGGGGACTAGCCCAACGTTAGCTTATGCAGGTAATGCAGCATTATTTTTAGTTTACGGAACGGTGGTTGAAGGCTTAAATAGTGCAGGTAGTGATTTGGCAGTACAAGCGAAAATTAATCGTATGATGCTGACTGGTGATGGTGCCGTTGAAGCAACACAGCATGCGACAGCCATGAAGCTTAATATGCGACCTGTATTTAATGTCACTATGGGGTATATCAACTATGTTGTACCCGCCGTGTTTGTGTTGATCCTACATCAAACTCTGTTAATTGGGGTTGGTATGATGGGCGCGGCAGAAAATGAAGCACGTGCTGCGGGTAAAACGGGTTATTGGGCGCAATATCCTATTTGGATGGTGATGACGGTACGAGCAGTATTGTTTACCTTAATCTATTTACCATTAGTGATGTATTACTTCGGGTTTACTTATGTTTATTATGGCGTGAATAGGTTGGCATCGATTGATGATTTGATCATGATGATAATTCCGTTTTTATTAGCAGTAATTATGCTCGGAATGATATTAGGTCAATTATTACCTCGTTGTGAATTAGTGACGCTGGTGGTGTTATTGAGTTCGTTACCATTAGTCTTCAGTGCTGGGTTTATTTGGCCACCGTCAGCGATACCGACAGCGATTAATTATTTTGCGCAATTAGCACCTTCTACTGCGGCTATTAATGGCTTTCTTGGGCTTAATCAACTTGGCGCGAGTTTTACGCAAGAGATTGATCGTTGGGGGCAGCTATGGCTACAGTTTATTGGTTTTGCTGGGATCAGTTATTGGTTAATGCGGCGAGCTCGAAAATAAAGTGAGATCATCAACGAAAAGAGCATATTGATGCTCTTTTTTTTTGCTTTTAAATGTACGCTGTTTTATATTGGTGCCAATGAGTAAATAAGATGTGGCAAATGTTAAATTTACAGCCACACTTAATAAGTAAAGTTACGTTTAAACTAGTAGGAGGTTGTCTTGAGTTATAAATCAATAGCGAATAAGAAAGTAATGGTTGCGGTAGCGATGATGTTGTCATTAGGTGTCGTGGGTTGTGCTCAAAACCCTTATGGTGATGCATATAATGTTGGTGAAGCTCGCACTATGCAAACGGTTTCGACTGGGACAATTACTAAACTAGATGCCGTAACAATGAGCTCTGATGGTGAAAGTACTATTGGTACGCTTGCTGGTGCAGCTATTGGTGGTATTTTAGGGTCGAAAATCGGTGGGGGTTCAGGCTCTGATATTGCCGCAATTGGTGGTGCATTAGCGGGGGGAGCTTTAGGTAATACTGCGGGTGATGCCGTTGGTAAACGTCAGGGTGTTAATATTGTGATTAAGTTAGAGAGTGGCCGTACTGTTGCTGTTGTGCAGCAGGTCGATCCTAATATGATCTTCCGCGTTGGTCAGCGTGTTGATATTTACCAGCAAGGGCGTACAACGCGTGTTGTTCCTGCAAATTAAGTTGTGATCGCTATTACATATACAAGGCAGTGAATACTGCCTTTTTTATTGACTATTATTTTATAATCGCATAATTACCGTTAGTCGTTGTTATTTAATAGGTAAAGATGTTGGGATATTGTTTTTTTTATGAATGAATATTTTAGTTTTTAACTTAAATAAGATTTTTTGAGTCAATTTCTATAAGGCGTAGTAATTTATTGCTTTTTATTAAATGCTGTTATTTTATAATTTATAGCTTATTACTTCGTTTTATTTGTATTTTTGGCGGATAAAGTTATTAATTTGGTTAGTATATCTAATTGTTAAATGAATAGACTAATGTTTAAATAATGAGCTAATAATTAAATTGTAACTAATTGTATCAAAGAGTACGCTGTGCGCTTTCTAAACACCCTCTTTGAACGACTCATATTTGATGAATAATTCTAAACTAGACGCGACTTATAAACGCCTTCGTTGGCAGATAATTATTACTACTTTCTTAACTTATACTGTGATGTATATCTCAAGAAAAGCATTTGCTGCTGCTGCACCACTATTAATGAAAGATCTCGGCATGACCATGGTTCAATTTGGTTTAGCCTCATCGATTTATTATATTCTATACGGCCTTTCAAAATTTAGTTCAGGCCTTTTAGCCGATAGAATTAATCCTCGTTTATTTTTAGCTCCAGTGTTAGTTGTGATTGCGATTATTAACGTTGGGATTGGTATGACCAACAGCGTTACGATGTTGCTAGTACTCTATTGCTCAACGGCTATTGTCCAAGGTTGTGGTTTTCCACCTATTGCGAAAGCGATCAGCCAATGGTATTCAAAATCTGAGCGTGGTGGTTGGTATTCACTTTGGAATACTTCGCATAATGTCGGTGGTGCATTAGCGCCATTAATTGCCTCTGCTGTGATTGCTTACACTGGTAACTGGCGTTATGCGTTTTATGTGCCAGCCGCTATTACCGCAGTACAAGCCGTTATTGCCGCTATCTTGATGCGCGGTAAACCTGAAAATTACGGTTTACCCAATGTTGGTGAATGGCGTAATGATACTAAACAGCTAGAGATCAATAAGCGCTCTGAAGCTGGTTTGACAATGTGGGTAATGTTTCAACGCTATATTTTGACTAACCCTATTATTTGGTTAGCGATTGGCGGTGATTTATGTATTTACGTGATCCGTACTGTTTCAAGCGATTGGGTAAGCGTTTACTTCGTTGATGTACTACATTGGGACTTAATTCGTTCTAACTCATTAGTAGCTTGGTTTGAGGCGGGCGGTATTTTAGGCGGTCTGACATCAGGTATTATTTCTGATAAGTTCTTTGGTGCAGATCGTTGGAAAACAATTTTAATTTACTGCTTTGTATTGATTGCTGGCATGGTTTGCGTTGCTTTCACTATCCATATGAGCTACCTACTTGTAGCGCTAGGTTTCTTTATCATTGGTGCAGGTATTTACGCGCCACAAATGCTGTTTGCATTAGGTATCATTGAAGCCTCTCACGCGGATGGTGCGGGTGCAGCAACCGGTCTTAAAGGCGGTGTGACTTACATTGGTGCGGCACTGGCTGGTGCGCCAATTGCAATGATTGAAACTGCATATTCTTGGAATGGTGTGTTTATATTACTTGCCGGCATTGCTGTTACTTTAGTTATTTTAACTTGTGTCATTATTCGTGTTGACAGTAAACGTCTTCCAATGTAATTCATTGATATTATAGTTAATAAAAAGCGACCATTACGGTCGCTTTTTTTATGTATTTTATTCGTAATAATAAAATATTATTGATTTATAACCATAAGTTAACGAATAGACTTCAGCATAAAATCTATCACTGGATCAATCTCTGCTTTAATATCCAGTGCTTTTGGCATAAAGCTTGGCGTTTTAAGAATTCCTCGTTCAATTAACTCATCAAGTAGGGGCTTAAATTCAAACCCTGTTTTACCAATGAATAATGACGTTAAGTCTTCAGTTTTATACGCCTGAATGGCATCTTTTAAGCCACGCAAGTAAAGGAAGTCTTTAGTAAAACCACCGCCACGATAAGCGCGAGCTGTAATGGTAAATGCTTCATCATCACAAACATCATAATCATGACGTAGACTATTAAAACAGTCATTAAAGTTATCGCCATTGACCATCATTTCGACTGCAACCACACGTAACGCTAATGTTTTTAGGCGATGAAGTGGGAAGTTGCCAGATAAATGCTCACATAAAATGGCAAGACCTTCTTGAGTATGCGTATTACCCGGTAAGCCTAATTGCAAAATTTTAAGAGGTTGTCGTTCAGCATTAACTGAAGTGACAAGGTGAACTCCTAGCTCATGGTGGATCAAGGCATCCAAATCACCTTGGGTAAAGCGACTGTTTGGATTAACCTTTATCACTTTGCCACTCACCATTGCGCGAGCAATTAACTGCTTTGAAGATACTACTTTACAAGGAATATCATAATCAGCAGCTGCCAATTTAAATGCTTCTATTGCATCTTTAGCACTGATGTTTGCAGGCTGTTGCTCTTTATATATACACGCATGTAAAATAAATTTCGCATTAGCAATATCACGCTCATCAGGTTGGCCGTAATAACGTAATGAATTATATAAAAATTCATCAGTACCAATACTACAAAGCAAATCAATACGAACAGCTAGCTGATCGATGACTTTACGGTACATTTTTTGTACATCAGCATCGCGAATAGTTTCAACCGGTAAGCGGTAAAGCTGTTCACGGAACTTATACGGATCTAAATCTAACTGACGATAAGTAAACTGTGGCTGATAACTGTATGGTTTACTTAAAAAACGTCTTTTTTCTTGCTTTAAGTTAGTTGGATTAATATAACTTAAGGTATTGATACCTTTTGCTATTTTATACAACTGACGATCAAGATTAAGTACTTCTTTTGAAAGATTTGATGCTAATACATCGCTACCTGTAAGCCCTTTGGCTGTGGTACGTTTAGTGATCGTAAATGCCGCATGTTCAGTGATCACTGTTTTCATTGATTCATTCAATTTTTCAATCACGAGTGTGTAGGCTTCACCCCCTTCTTCGTTCATGAAAATTTTCTTCACCTCAATGGGCATAATTAAGGTGTTTTTAAAATGTTGTTTAATGAAGCTCGCTTGGTAGCCTAAGCCTTTAAAAATATCATTCTCAAGTGCGTTGACATCAATATTAGGTAGCTCAACATTGTTAAGACCTTCTAGTAAAACATCAATTTCTTTGCGCCAGCGACGACGATTAATCTGCATTGTACCGACATTAAATGTCGGTGTTGCTGTATCAATACGTTGATAGTTATATGAATGAATATCGTAAATTAGACATAAACCAAATTGCAGCTCTAATGTCTCTACTAAGCATTGTAGAATACGGTAATAACTTTGGTGTTTAGCCAAGGTTATTTCGCGTTCAGTCTCACTAAGAGGCGTTAACCAAACATTTTTTCCCCATGCGTCGTCATAGATGCAGTTTTCAGGTGCACGATTGAGATCATACTCATAACGTGAATCTTCACCTTGCAATACAATCGGCAATGAAGAAATGAAGTCTCCTGTAAAGGGATCTTCTTCGAAATAACGTTCTTCTTCTGTTAACGCACACTGTGATTGCAGTGATTGACGCAATTGATGACCATTATGGATTGCTGTCGCAATGTAAGGTTGATATTCACTAATGCGAATCATCAAGCTACCATCATCAAGATGCGCTTCAAATTGAGTAAGACTACGTATTTTTTCTACAATTTCTAACTCAGTAAGAAGCATCGGCAATTACCTTTCGGAAATCATTTTTGCGGGTGATACCAACCTCTTTAGCCATCACAACGCTCTCTACAAAATCCAGCACATTACGTTGTAGTTTGACACGGTTTAAACGGTTAATACGCGTAATACCGCCAGGGCTTAAAACATTAACTTCAACTAATTTGCCGTTGATAACATCTAAGCCTACAAAATAAAGACCATCACGAACTAACTTAGGACCAATGTGTTTACAAAGTGCTAGTTCTTGCTTCGTTAACACGTGTTTTACTTCGCGACCGCCAGCATGAATATTAGAACGTACATCGCCTTCTGCGGGGATGCGACGCATTGCACCGATAGGTTCACCATTTAGTAGCATGATGCGTACATCGCCTTGCTCAGCACCTTCAATGTAGTCTTGAATAATAACGTAGTTCTGATCATCACCGATGTAGAAATCTAATAGTGATTTCACGCTTGATTTAGCGCTCTTTTCAATCAAGATCACGCCTTTACCACCGTAACCGTTAAGTGGCTTAAGGATCATGCGTTCGTGAGGTGATTCATCAAGAACACGTTCAAGGTAATCACGGTTTTTAGACACGTGAGTAACAGGAATAAATTCTTTGTTTGGATCGGGTAGTGAAGCAGTATAAAGCTTGTTATTTGCTACTCGTAGGCCGTCAATATCATTAACGATAAAGGTGTGGTCACGTACTGAATCAAGGAAATTCAGTGCCATTGTATCTAACGGCGGGTTAGCACGCATAAAAATAACGTCAAATCCTGCTAATGGCAGCTCAGCGTTATTAAATTCAGCTTTACGGTAGAAGCTTGGAATATTGTTTGAGACTTCACCTTTTTTTAATACGTTACAGAAAGCAATTGCCATACTGTCACGCATGGTTAAGTTACTCGGTGTTGTAATGGCCACCGTGTGACCGCGGCTTGCGGCTTCATGAATTAAACGTAAAGTAGAGTCGTTTTCTGCTTCAACGCGTTCCCACGGATACATAACAAAACAAATTTTCATAGCTATACCAAAAAGTGGCCTGTTAAATTATTGCACAGGCTAATATAAAGAAATAAGCCATCACACAGAGTGGGATGGCCTCATTTTGTTGGCGATTGTTTTGAAAATCCGTTTCTAAAAGTATTACTTAATAATCGAGATCGTTATCAGTACCACTATCGCTATCATCATCACCGTATGAGCCCGTCGTATGTGCTCGTTGTGAAATACACAATGTATAACTACGTGTTTTATGAGAGGTATGGTTTAGGTATTTAAGCCAGCATTTACCAAATTCAGACACCGCTTGTTGTTGCCCTTGAACTTCAGTTAAAAACTGAACTTCAGAGTCATCAATGGGTTGGATCGTGCCGTCAAATAGTGCTCGCATAGAACGTCCATAGTTTTCTAATACGCTGGTTTCACTAATAGTAAAAACGCCCGAGCGATTAAAGCCGCGTGGGAAATTTTTATCGTCATAAAATTTACCTTCACTTCTCATTCATAAAGTCCTTGATGTGATTTGCGCTGATATTTATCCAGACTTGCAATATTGTAAATCAATAGTTTTTTATTGTTACGATAAAAATATTTGATGAATATTCAACGATAATAGGTTGTACTATTCCATAAAGTATTAACATTGAATTTATTCGCTATATAATGACTTATATACACAGTTTTTTTTTCTATTTAACCCACTCTTATTATTGAGAATTTCCCCGTGGATACTGAATTACTTAAAACGTTCTTGGAAGTTACCAAAACACGTCACTTTGGTCGCGCTGCTGATAACTTATATTTGACCCAATCTGCAGTTAGCTTTCGTATTCGCCAGCTTGAGTCACAATTAGGTAATCCGCTATTTTCTCGCCAACGTGGAAATGTGCACCTGACTGCTGCTGGTGAGCGTTTGCAGCCCTACGCTGAAGCAATTTTACAAACTTGGGGACGTGCGAAGCAAGATGTAGCATTAACTGATAGTTTAAATACCCAATTGGCAATTGGTGCATCGCCGTTATTTTGGGAATTTGATGGTATTTCAGTTTGGATAAATCGTATTTATGACACCGTTCCAGGGCTTGCTTTACGTTTAGAATCAGTGAAGCGAGAAGGAATGGCAAAACGGTTATTTGATAAAAGTATTGATTTGTTTATTACTAGTGAACCGCCAAAAATTGAAAATTTACATGTACAAAAAATACGTGATTATCAATTACAACTTGTGACCAATCAGCCTAATTGTAATATGCACAGTGTGCGTGATATGCCGTTAATTTATCTTGATTGGGGTACACGTTTTTCTGTTGATCACAGCCGTATACCAGAATTACAACGTACACCCATACTGCATACTCATTCATGTAAAATGGCCTTAGATTATATTTTGGCAAATGGTGGCGTGGGTTATTTTCCTTCTCTTGTTGTTGCAAGTAGTGCGGCTTTAGGCGAATTGTATGTTGTTGAAGATGCTCCAATTATGGAACAAAGCCTTTATTTAGTGTGGCGAGAAGGCAGTGATAAAGAAGCATTAATCAATGCAATTGTCGATGTTCCGTTCAATAATGTGATCGAAAGCATTTGATTTGAATTATTTGTCATTACCAGTAAAATAACTTGTTGTACGGGAGCTAATTCCTGAATTAGTCTAAGAAAAAATACTACTAGGGTAAGAACAATGCACTATGGACCGGATTGTCTGTCATGTTTCTTACATCAACTTAGTACTGTTTTGCCACAATAGAACATTACAATTGCCAGTGTTCTATTTTAATAATTATTTACTCTGGATGTTGTTCAGGAAACGCAAATGGCTAAGTTAAACCAAAAATTTCACAAAGGCAGCAAATCAAAATTCAATTCTGAATTTGCAGATGATTTTCAGGATTTAGATCTGCAATCTCGTGGTAAGAAGAAACGTCGTGTAACTCGTTCGCGTTTCGATAGTCCGGAGTACAGTGATTTCGATTATTAATAGTGATGTGTAATTCACGATAAAAGATCGGCAATTAAGTATTAAAAAAGGCGTACCTAGATGGGTACGCCTTTTTGTCATTCAAACGGTTATTATTATAGTAAACGGTTATAGCAAATCGTTATGATTCACTTTTTTGTTCACTCAACGTGGCATAACGGTGCAATAATTCAGTTAAGGCACTAACCCAACCAAAAGCATTATCTGGTGCATTCATTAGAATTTGTTCTACTTCAGCGCAGTGCTGTTCTAACGTTATCGCTTCTTCAAGTTGAAAAGAGATCGCATAAAAATGCCATAGCAATAAGCGGATCATACGTTCGCTATTTTGTTTGGCATTATCAGAATCAGAAAATGCAGTATTAACTTCTCCCAAGGCAATCGCAGTCATTCGTAGCATTGCATCAAACTGGGTTGATTTTAGACGCTCGTCACTGTCAATTTCTTCTTGATCAAAGGTAAATATTTCCTGCATTACATCTTCTGGTACCATACGACCAATTACGCGAAGGCTAAATTCTTCTAAGTCATGTCGCGGCATGGTTAAAAGGCAGTTTAAGGTGTAGTCACGTTGCATATAATTTCTCGTAAATACCACGACGCCGATCAGGATTGATCATTGGGCGAATGATGAAAGGGGGGTATTTTGGAGTATTTATGAGTAAAAGGCTAATAAAACTCAAGCTGACAAATTCACTCTAAAATATCTGACAACGTGATGACAACCAAATTTATATATTAAGTTATATTGATTCTATTTATAGTCAGTGTGTAGACACTGGTATTATTTTGTGAATACTTCACCAATATCTGTTGGCTGCTACCGTTATTTATATAAGGTAGTAATGACGAATTTATTACATTGAACAGGCTTATGACGTCAAATAATCAACAATCACCTTCTCAAGTACCTCAAATGAAGAAAAAACGCAGTGCGATTGTGCGTGCCTTAATTGGTGCCACATTAATTGGTACTGCTGGTATGGCTTATCTAGGTTATGGCTTAAATCAACAAATAAGCGCTAAGTTTGCTGGGCAATTATGGCAATTACCTTCGGTTGTTTATGCGCGTGAAATGGCATTACAACCAGGCGCTGCGATAACTTATAATACGTTGGTTAATGAACTCAACGTTTTAGGATATCAAAAAGTTGCGAGGCCTGATCAAAGTGGCGAATATGCAGCTAATGGTTGGAAAGTTGATTTTATACGTCGACCGTTTAATTTTAAAGAAGGTCCTGAAGGGGCGCGTCATGTGTCGGTGTCGTTCAATAATGACGGCATAACGAGCATCATGGATTTAGATTCTAATAAAGAACTGGGATTTTTACATATAGATCCCAAGATGCTTGGAATGTTAGAAGCACATTCAGACGAACAGCGGATTTATTTGCCTGAAGATAAAATGCCAAAGCTACTAGTTGCTGGTTTGATTGATACAGAAGATCGCCATTTTTATGAGCATGATGGTATTTCGTTAGTCGGTATTGCGCGGGCATTTATTGCTAATATTAAAGCGGGTCATACTGTTCAAGGTGGTAGCACGCTAACACAGCAGTTAGCTAAAAACATGTTTTTAAGTAGTCAGCGTTCATTTTGGCGTAAATTCAAAGAAGCTTACATGGCGATCATTATTGATACTCGTTATGGCAAGCAAGAAGTGCTCGATGCCTACATGAATCAAGTGTATTTGGCTCAATTTGGTGGCCATGGTATTCATGGTTTTGCTTTAGCATCCCGTTACTATTTTGATCGTCCATTATCTGAATTACGAGTTGATCAACTGGCTTTGTTAATTGGTATGGTTAAAGGGCCAACATATTACAATCCTTGGCGTCATCCTGAGCGCGCAAAAGAACGTCGTAATATCGTCTTGGGTTTAATGAACAAAAATGGTGAGATCAATGAAAAAGCTTATCAAGCAGCTATTAAACTGCCATTAGATATTCAAGAAAAAGGTCAACTTGCTAAACGCCAACCGGCGTATTTTGATCAGATTAAAACAGAGTTAGAACAAAAAGCAGGGGCTGCATTTGAAGCAGGTAAAGGGTTACGTATTTTTACCTCGCTTGATCCTCAATCTCAAAAATTAGCAGATGCTGCTGTTGCTAAAATAATGCCTGAAATACAAAAACGGGCAGGTAAGAACTTACAAACTGCCGTTGTTATTGTTGATCGTACTACGGGTGAAATTCGAGCTATGGTCGGCGGAGATAAACCTGGTTTTGCAGGATATAACCGCGCGATAAATGCCCAGCGTCAAGTCGGATCCGTGATTAAACCTGCGTTGTATCTCAGTGCGTTAGAAAATCCAGCACAGTTTAGTCTGGCAACGTCATTAAAAGATCAACCGTTATCGATCAATATGCATGATGGTGCGTTATGGAGTCCTCGTAATTACGATCGTAAATATCGTGGTGAAGTGCCATTATTTGTTGCGCTGGCGAAATCGTATAATGTACCAACGGTGAATCTTGGTATGGCGATAGGGGTCGATAAAGTAACTGACACGCTAACAAAGTTAGGTATTCCACGGGAAGATATTCCACAAGTACCTTCTTTATTCCTTGGTTCAATTAGCTTGTCACCGCTAGATGTCGCACAAATGTATCAAGGTATTGGTAATGAAGGTTATTTAGCTCCGTTAACAGCGTTGAATGCCGTGGTTGATGAAAACGGTAAGGTGTTATATCAAAATTGGCCGAAAGCGGCTGAAGTCGTTCCATCGCAAGCTGCATGGTTAACAATGTTTGCTCTGCAAGATACGGTTAAGTTTGGTACTGCCCATTCGTTGAATAAATTATTCCCAAATACGCATTTAGCGGGTAAGACAGGTACGACGAATAATGGCCGTGATAGTTGGTATGTTGGTATCGATGGGCGTGAAGTCGTAACGGTTTGGATGGGACGTGATGATAACAAAGGTACCCATTTGACGGGTGCAAGTGGCGCATTACGTCTTTACACTAATTATATTCAACACCGAAAGCCTGAACCATTATTACTACGACAGCCCGCAAATATTGAGGCTGAAAAATATAATATTGCCGCAGATGGTGAATATATTCCAAGTTGTATTGGTAAAACACGAATGCCTATTTGGGATCCGCACGGTGATCTTAAACAAAACTGCCAAGTCGAAAAAGTGAAAGATAAAGTCGAAAAAGCAAAACATAAAGTTGAAGGTTTTTTCAATAATTTGTTTAATTGGTAAATAAGTACTTACTATCTTAAAGCCTCCTGATATGGAGGCTTTTTCATATATAGATGGTTCGTATTTTAGCGATGGGTTCGGTAGAATGTTCGCTTGCAATATAAATGAGTAATCCGTGATGCGCTTTTTAAAATTGTCAGTACATACTGATTTAACCAAGCTTGATCTTCAATCACCCACATTGACGGTATATCATCGTCAAGCTACACGAGCAATTGTGCTTAATGGTGACAATATATTGATGTTATATACAGCTCGTTATCATGACTATACATTACCTGGCGGTGGTATTGATGCTGGGGAAGATCACATCCAAGGCTTAATTCGAGAGTTAGCTGAAGAAACGGGTGCGATGAATGTTCGTGATATTGAACCGTTTGGCGTATATGAAGAATATCGACCTTGGCATAAGGCTGAGTATGATATTGTACATATGGAATCATTTTGTTATGTCTGTAAGATTGATGCTCAATTAGGTGCGACACAGCTAGAGGATTATGAGCAGAAAAATGGCATGAAGTCGGTGTGGATTAATATTTTTGACGCGATAGCGCATAATGAACATACGATGCAGTTTTCTGATAAAAAAGGCATGTCTATTGAGCGAGAAACCTTTTTATTAAAACGCATTGTGACAGAGTTATTAGTAAAATCAGTGACACAATAGCTTTTTATAAAAAACCCACAATCCTTATTTAATTATTGTGGGCTATAAAATAAGCTTATTTGTTTACAACACGCTTAAATGTCACCGTGTGATTATCTGAACTTAAGATCAGTGTATTATTATTGACTAAAAAATCAGAAGGGCCTGTTAGCATTTGTTTCACAAATCCATCGACTGTTGCTTGTGCATTTTGAATACACATTTTTTGGGTTGATATTAAATTTTTAGTCGTAATATCTTGTGCGGTAATGCGAATTTTACCTGTTAATGTATTACAGCCTGAATAGGTGACATTAAGGTTTTTATTAATTGTTAATTGTGGTTTGATAGGTAAAGCGTCAACTGGTTGGGTATAACCATCAATTGAACTTACTGTCCATGAATTAACCAGATCTGCTGTACTTTTGGGTGAATTTGCACAACCTGTTAATATTGTTGCAATGAATAGCGTTGTTAGTAGCGTTTTTTTCATGAAGAGTCTCTTAATCTTATTGGCGAGATTTTCTGGAATGTACTAATATTTTTTCTATTCTGGTAATCGTCGATGTATAAATAGGAAAATAAAAATGTGAGTGATTACCTGTTGTCCCGTTTGCTATAAATGAAAAAACGGGCGTTAAGTGTGACAAAGATCGCTAAAAATGTAAATGTTCTATTGTTAAATAATAGGATATTAATTGAGTAAATTTCTATATAAAATCTTTTTTTTTAATATAACACCTTATGTATATAAGGTGTCTGTTTAATATGAATTATTGTTTTTAGCTGCTGCTATTTAAGTTGTTAATATTTTTAGTGTGGTATTTATGTTTCAAAAACAACATCTTGTACAATTAGCTAATATGAAAATGCCCTTTGGTAAATATGCTGGTCGAGTGTTAATTGATTTACCTGATGAATATTTACTGTGGTTTCAAAAAAAAGGTTTTCCTGAAGGTCAATTGGGAACATTAATGGCGTTAGCGCTTGAATTTAAAATAGAAGGATTAGAATCAGTGATTCGTCCTTTGAGGCAGGTTTAGTCAGGTGTTGAAATATCGTCACCGTTATTTACATATGGTTGTTATTGCGGTTATCATTAGCGCTATACTCACTGGCTGTGCGCAACCTAAAACAGTCAGCGCATTAACATTTCGTGATCCTAATTTTAAGCGTTGTGTTGTTGCCCAAGGTGAAGAAAATATTCAACAGATCACTGTCCTAACGTGTAGCCATTTTAATATACGAGATGCCCGAGAAATACGTTATTTAATTGGTTTAAATAGTTTAGATTTATCATCAAATCAACTGACCTATCTAGATATTAGTTATAATCATCAATTACAACTTGTTAGTGTTGAACATAATAAATTGGCTGATTTGGATCTGTCGGATAATCCTCAATTACAGATAGTGAATGTCAGCTTTAATCATTTAAAAACATTAGACGTGAGTGATAATCCACAGTTAATGTACTTAAATTATAATGAAACTTTGATTAATAAAGTTGATATTAAGCATAACCCGCGTTTACTTGCTCCTTTTTATACCATCGATGTGCCAAATGGGCCCACAATAATGGATGAATAATAATGTTAAAAGCCATTCATCATGTAGCAATTATCTGTAGTGATTATTCACGATCAAAAGCGTTTTACTCACAATTATTGCAGCTAGAGATTGTCTGTGAAACTTATCGTGAAGATCGCGATTCATATAAATTGGATTTGAGATTGCCCGATAATAGTCAAATTGAGTTATTTTCATTTAATGGTGCGCCGCAACGACCAAGTTATCCGGAAGCACAAGGATTACGTCATTTGGCTTTTGCTGTGGATGATATTGCAGTTACCGTGCATTATTTAGAAGATAACGGGGTTGATGTTGAGCCGATTCGTATTGATGATATAACAAATAAAGCATTTACTTTTTTTAATGATCCAGATGGATTGCCGTTAGAGCTTTATCAAATTTAGCGGATATAACAATGAATAAATGACTGTGTTATAGAATATTGATTCAAATGATATCTTTAACTAACAACTATATGCGTGTATGTGTATAGTTATTAATAGTTATCGATGATCAAGGATGAAATAGATGCGCAGGATTATTTTTAATCAGAAAGGCGGTGTGGGTAAATCAAGTATCACTGTTAATTTAGCGGCAATCAGTGCGGCTAAAGGTTATAAAACCTTAGTGGTTGATCTTGATGTACAAGGTAATAGTAGTGCCTACTTAGGGATTGATATTAATCAGCCTAATGATAAAACGATTGCTGAATTACTCAATCAAACAGCTTCTTGGTTTGCGATGTCGACACCTGTTCGTGATTACCCTCAAGCAACTGCGTATGATAATCTATTTATTATTCCTTCTAGCCCTAAACTCGATAAGTTAGAAGTTGAACTTGAACGACGTTATAAAATTTATAAACTCCGTGAAGTACTTGATACTTTAGCGGCAGATTTCGATCGTGTTTATATAGATACACCTCCTAATTTGAATTTTTATACAAAAGCGGGTTTGATTGCTGCACATAAGTTATTAATTCCTTTCGATTGTGATAGTTTTTCTCAGCAAGCTTTAATTAAAGTAATGGATAATCTGGCTGAGTTGCGGGACGATCATAATCGGGATTTAGCCTTAGAAGGCATTGTGGTTAATATGTTTAATACACAAGCAAAGTTTCCACGGCAAATTATAGATGAGATAAAAACGCTTGGTTTTCCTATTTTAGAGCCTTATTTAGCTCAATCGATAAAAATGAAAGAATCGCATTATCAACAGTGTCCAATGTTATATTTTGATCCTAAACATAAGCTGACTCAGCAATTTATTGCATTGTATGATGGAATTGAAGCTGCTGTAACAGTAGAAAATAAAGCCTAAAATAGAATGAATGGTAATTCTAACTTGAATTACCATTACCAGATTATGCCGTCGTTGACGGAAATGCACGTTGATATTCTTCCATGAAATCCCGACGAATATCTTGTTCTAGATGGGTGGCTCGTTCTGTCGGGCAAAACAGCATAAAATGTACTATTTGTTCGCCAGTACTTGAGCTACTTATGTGTATATGAGGTTCTGATCCTGGCAGATCGACACCTGCATGTTTTTCAATAACACTGTTATATCGACGAGCAACATCAATAAAATCTTCACTGTGATGATCAATTTTAGTGATCATTATTGGTAATAATGGGTATAGATTTACAAAGTCTCTCACAACGACTGAAAAATTATGATAGACATAGCGTTTCATGAAATTGAGATTTTTAACGGGATAAGTAAAAAACATACTATTCGGTAGTGTTGCTGTTTTACCCGTGTAATGATATTGGCCGTGATGAAGATCTATTTCTTGAATCACTGTTGCCATCATGTTGTGTTCAATCACTTCACCACAAATTTTACCAACTTCTATCCAGTCTCCAATTCGAAATGAACGCGAACTTGCACGTTGAATCGATCCAGTGAAGCATAAGATTATTTCTTTAGATGCAACAACAATAGCCACCGCAATTGCAGTGACAGAGAGTGCGAACTCATTGATTTCTGAACGCCATAATATAAATAAAATCACTAAGGTTAAAATAAATGTGCCATTTTTAGTTCGGGACATCCATTTACGCTGCGTTTCAGTAACGAAAAATTCATCACCTCGTACTTGAGATAAAATAATTCGTCGTACTAGAGTAATAATTGCAACTATTATGATAGTAAAAAGAAGTTTATTGGCTAATAAATAGGTAAATGTTTCAGTAATTATATCCATAAATTCCTTTATATCTATGATTTAACTCTTAATCTAAACAAGATCGCATAGATTGATATTGAAATCCAATAGTTAAATTTTTTTTCATGAAATATTAGATATTATTAAAAAACAAGAGATAAGAGATAATATAATTATATGCATAGTTGTTTATGTTGTTATATATAACAAAGAGGATCTAAAGATCAATTATGTTCTATTCTATACATGATATTTCAAATATCATGTATTTTGTTTTTAGTTTTTGATGGGACATCTAATGAGTTCAATATTACTTTCTTTGCTTCTCACTTCTTCTGTTATTTATCCCAAAAAAAGTGATGATATATTAACGAATCCAGGTATAGGTTTTACAGAGTTACAACGAATAGTTAGTAATGAACCAACCAATCCTTTTTATGGTGATAAGCCTGTTCTATCTTATCCAGACACCAGTACTGTTTATTATCGTTGGTATTGGGATCAATTAACGACCGCGGATAATCCGAACCTGAATGAAGCGATGCTTGAAAGGAAAATAGATAATGTATTAAAAGACGCCGCTTCAGTAAATAAGAAAGTTGTCATTCGTTTTATGGCACTGAGAGGGAAAGGCGACCCTATTTATGATGTTGATGTAAATAAAGATAGTAGTGGTATTCCCTGCTGGCTTGTAGACGAATTATATGGTCATGGCTTAAACGGAACCAGCTGTCATTTATCTGATGAAGAAGCTGTAAATATGTTTAAAATCCCGCAGTTTATTCATCGATCTCAAGAATTTTTATCAACATTAGGTCAGCGTTATGATCATAATAAAACACTATTACGTATCGATGTGGGTATGGTGGGCACATGGGGCGAATGGAATTTATCGGGGTATTCATCAAAAAGTAGCTTAAGTGTAGGAATGTCAGATAATGGTTATAAAGTTCAAGATCTTAAACCTTATATTGATGCAATAATCAAAGCTTTCCCACATACGCCAAAAGTGATGCTTGGCACCAATAAAGGTGATTATCTTAGCTATGCAACTCAAAAGGGGTTTTGCTGGCGAGTTGATTGCTTAGGTGACTGGAATAAAGGATGGAATCATATGGAAGATGGTTATCCAACAATGATTTCACATATGACTGATGCATCAACAAATAAATATCCAGATATGTTATTTAATCAACGTTGGAAAAAATCAGCCGTTGATTTTGAAATTTGCCAAGGATCATTACAAGATTGGTATAGTATTAAAAACACCCACCGCCTTACGTATAATCAAGTATTGAAAACGTTTGATTTTGCATTAAAACAGCATGCTTCTTTAATTAATGCTAAATCAAGTGCAATTCCTAAACGATATCAATTGTTAGTTAAACAGTTTCTAAATAAACTAGGTTATCGATATCAATTAAATCAACTAAAAGTAAATAATGTAGTACATCAGAATGATTATTTATACATCGATTCAACGTGGGAAAATGTAGGTGTTGCCCCTATTTATAGTAATTATCCGGTTACTTGGCGTTTGAGATCTGCGAATGGTAATATTGTTGCTTATTATACATCAACAGCAAATATTGTTAATTGGTTTCCTGCTGATAATGAGAATGTTAAAAATCCTATTTATGTTATTACAGATAAATTTAAAATTAATAATATATCAATAGGAGAATATTTCCTTGATGTAGGATTAGTTGAAAAACATACGCGAAAAGCAAAAATAAGTTTGGCTATTGATACTAAACTTACGGATGATAATGGTAAAGATTATGTTATTGAGATGAATAAAAAACAATTTAATATGAACAATAGTCAACAATATATTGAAGATCAAAATAATATAGGTCGTTGGCGTGAGATTACAATAATAAATATTATTTAACCTGTAATTATTCTGGGGCTGTATTATTGCTAACTTATTAAATAGCTTAAGTTTTTATTTGTAAAATATCTAAGGTATGTATGTGTTTATTATGCTATTAATAGATTATAAATTTTGCAAAGTAAAGGATAATCTATATGCATATATTTACTGATCGTAAACATATTATTATTGATACTCGATCATCAGAAGAATTTTTAGATCATCATATTGAAGGCAGTGTTTTTGTTGGGTTTAATGGTGGTAATTTTAAGTATTGGTTAGAGTTATTATTACCCGATAAAAATGCAGATATTGAGGTTATCGCTACTGCTCTTGATGCTGATAAGATCATGGTTATCGTTAATGATCTTGGGTATCGCAATGCTAAATTGGTAGAGCTAGAGACTACAGGAGTAGCATTGGATCATATTTCAACGGATGAATTTAAAAAAATAAAGCAGCATACAGATCTGGCAGTACTTGATGTACGAGAAGCTGATGAATATCAACAGGGATCAGTCGGTCAATCTGAGAAGTTACCACTATCTGATATTATTCAAGGTCAGTTACCAAATGAAGATAAAGAATATATTATCCATTGCGGTAGTGGCTATCGTTCCATTATTGCGATGTCTTTATTAAAATTACTTGGGCGATGTAAACTTATTAATTTAGATGGTGGTTATCAAAAACTTACGGCTAAAAAATAATGTAATTTTAAGAAGAAGGCAGAGCATTTAGATGAGCTCTGCCTTTTTTATTAGTTGCTGCCGCTGTTATTAGCGACCAAGAAATGCATAACCGGTAGTAAATGCAGCTTCTTGGAATTGACGTAAGCCCGTTGCACGGAAATCAATAGCCATAGGATTACGTTTTAATTTTTCTTTGATATCTGCATTAGACATAAAGTTAACATCAAGATCATCAATTAACTGAATAGCAGATTCAAGTTTAAAGCCGACAGAGCTTCCTGCAAATTTTCCGCGTGTTTCGCGAGTACGAATCACAACTTTTTCTACTTTGTAGTCATCAAGTAGTTTTTTAAATGCAAATTGGAAATCTCTCATTTTTTGGTTATCAAGAGAATTATCCATAATGAACTTCTGAGTACGGCATTCTGGAATACCGACCATTCCGCCCTCTAAAGTTAGTAGGCAAATAATAGCTTCATTGCTACGTAGTTCAACTGAACAAATTTTCATGTTTATACCTGAATCATAATATTTTGGACGTTATTGTAGGCTAAAAACGGGTTAGCTGTTAGTGATGCTGTCGTTTTTTATTAATATTGTTTATGTCTATAGATAACAAAGCCAACGACAAACTGTTATCGTTGGCAATGATTGTATGATTAGCTGCGTTTAACTGGTTTGTAAGCGCAACCAGCCGCTAAATATGTTTCTTTATCCGTAATTTCAAATGTAGTGTAAAAGAACCAAGCAATAAAACGCATCATTTCATCGCCATCATTCATTACCCATTCTGCAAACTCTTCAGGTTCACCTTGGTCATTATCTTGGCTAAATACGTGGTAAATACGTTTTTCACCGTCAATTTCAGCTAGACTAAAGTGGCCAATTAATGCTGCCGCAGCTTCTGCTACTTCTGGCTCTTCATTATTTGCTAGCGTCTCAAGGATTGCTGATACTGAATCAAGTTGTGCTAATTCTTTTACAAGTATTTCAAATTCTTCTTGTTGCATGATGTTATCTCATAATTACACTATGATGAGTATCATAACCTTAATTGTAAATAGAACCAAAATGTTCAACTTGCGTTAAGTACATTCGCATATCAAATTCAAGTTGATGGTATTGCGGTTCCATATGGCAACAAAGTTGGTAGAAGGCTTTGTTATGCTCTTTTTCTCTTAAATGTGCCAGTTCGTGAACAACAATCATGCGTAAAAAGGGCAATGGCGCATCTTTAAATACGGCAGCGATTCTGATTTCATGTTTTGCTTTAAGTTTATTACCGTGTACACGTGAAATAAAAGTATGTAGGCCCAATGCGTGATTTATAACATTAATTTTATTGTCGTAACCGACTTTACTGATCGGGGCTGATTTTTTCAAATACTGATTTTTTAATTCAATAACATAATCATAAAGGGCTTTTTCTGTTTTAATGGTATGTGGTGTAGGGTAACGGCTAAGAAGCAATGTTTTGAGTTGGTCTTTATCTATTAATTGCTGAACTTGATCCACTAGATGAGCAGGATAACCTTGAATATATTTGAGTTGTTGCATGACCGATATGACTCTTAACCAAAAGACTCATGCTATAAGGTGACTACCGTTGAAGCAACCTTATTATTTGATAGCATCAGTGGTAAGTTGAGTTAAAGTGGAAAAATAAATATATCAGTAACTAAGGATGATAACTGTGCACTTAAAAATACCACCACCAGTTTTAACGCTGATTGCATTATTTATTATGTATGTATGCACTTACTTACTCCCTTTGTGGCAATTTAAGCCATCATGGCTTATCGCTATACTACTCATTACAATTGCGATAGTTGTTGGTTTTTTAGCGGTATTAGCCTTAGTTAAAGCAGATACAACGATTAGCCCTTTTCTACCACAACAAACAGTCCGATTAGTTACTCGTGGAATATATCAATATAGTCGTAATCCAATGTATGTCAGTTTGCTACTCGTGTTAATTGCCGCAATATTTATTTATGGGGAATTATCAACAATACTGGGTATCGTTATATTTATGTTAGTGGTTAATCACTATCAGATAAAGCCAGAAGAAAATATATTGTTGCAGTTGTTTGGTGAAGAGTATGCTCGATATTGTCATCGAGTAAGACGATGGTTTTGATGATTAACTGTATTTAAGCTTTCACCTGCTTGTTGATTTTCATACACTGGGTAGCAATGGATAGAGACGTAAATGTTATTATTCAATGTAAGATTGATTTTAAGTAAATGAGGCAACACATGAGTAAAGCAAAAATTGGTATTGTAACCGTTAGTGATCGTGCAAGTGCTGGTATTTATGATGATATTTCAGGGCAAGCAATTATTGATACATTAAATGATTATCTTACCTCTGAGTGGGAGCCTGTTTATAAAGTCATTCCTGATGAGCAGGATGTGATTGAAGCAACATTAATTGAGATGACAGATATACAGCAATGTAGTTTGGTTGTGACAACGGGTGGAACGGGTCCGGCTAAGCGTGATGTTACACCTGAAGCAACAGAAGCAGTTTGTGATCGTATGATGCCTGGTTTTGGTGAATTAATGCGCACTGAGTCATTAAAATTTGTACCAACAGCCATTTTATCTCGTCAGACGGCTGGATTACGCGGTGATAGCTTAATTGTGAATTTACCGGGTAAGCCAAAATCTATTCGTGAATGTTTAGATGCCGTTTTTCCTGCTATTCCATATTGTATTGATTTAATGAATGGCCCATTTTTAACATGTAATGAAGATGTTATTAAACCCTTTCGTCCTAAAAACAAATAACTATTTTTAAATGATATTGTTTAGCGATACTTCGGTATCGCTTTTTTGTTTATTGAAGATAAATTGAATAAAGGTCACAAAAATAATAAATAAAAGTCAGTGAAATATTAATAACCTTTACCTTGTGAATTGTTTTTATTTGTTATTTGTAATATTCTCATGAAAATTTCATTATTAGCAGCATAAAAGCGTTAATGCATAGGTTTGAATATGGATGTTAAACAAAGTTGGGGTTTTATTTCTGTCTCTTTAGGCGTTATTTCTCTGCTATGGAGTGTTATGTCATTAAGTGGCATGATTGGTCAAGAGCATATATTTACTGAAATGGGAGCATTTCTTAATCTTGCTGGCTCTGATTTGTATCATAATACATATGCAGAAAATATATTAGCGGTCGACCAACATAAAAATTTTGTTGTTTTACTTGCAGGAATATGTATGGCGATTATTGGTTCATTATTAATGAAAAATTATTCTCGTAAGTCATCAAGTGTTCTTTAGTTATAAATTTTTAATGAGTAAAAATAAAATAGATAATATTTTTACTCATTGAAAAATGTGTGTCCATGTTTATACAAACCATCATAGCCTTACATTAATGATTTTTTAGCTTTTAATAAAAAAGTTAGTTATTTTTTGTGTTATTTCTCTGTCATTTTTTTGCTATTTAATCCAATATTAGAATGTTTTATTATAGTGATCGTGTCAAATAATTGACTGTATTTGAAGTTTTTACAGTATAATTACTACATAAGTCTATATATCTACTACAGAGCACTATTTAGACAAGTATGAATTATGAAACGAATAGTGTTAGAAGGTGATTTAAACGGTGAAAACAGAAACTATAAAAATAGCAGATGACGGTTACGCTATATTAATAAAAGCCAGTGATTTTTTACTACTTAATATGCTATTGACCTTTGTTCTATCTTTACATGATGTCAGTGAAACGGCTATTGGCTTAGGTGCTAGTTTTCTTTTTTCTGTCATTTTTTTACTTATTGGTGAATATTGTCGATTGTATAAAGAATTTGTCCGTAAAAATTATTATCATTCGATATTAAAAACATTATTAACTTTTTGTTTATCATTTATTGTATGGCATATTTTATGTCAACAATTGAATGAGTTTAATGGTATTAATAATATAAATTTAACTTATGTTGTTGTTTGGCAGTGGATGATATTATCGATTAGTTGCATGATTATCATTAAGTGTTTGGTTATTTATGCTATTCGTGAATTCTTAAGGCGTGAAGGGAAAATTAGAAGAATTGCAATATTAGGAATGACTAAAGGTGGTATTGCTATTGAGCATGCATTAAGAAAAGATATTCGTTACCAAAAATTTGAAATATCTTATTTTGATGATCGTGATCTTAATCGGTTTGGTTATTTATCAAAAGCACAACTTCGTGGAAATATAGATAAATTAGTACAGTTAGTTAAAAATAATGAAATTGATGAAGTTTATATTGCCTTACCAATGGTAGCAAAAAAACGTATTCAAAAAGTTTTAAAATTGTTATCGGATACCATTGTTGAAACATATATCGTTCCTGATTTGTATACTTATGATTTAAAGGTAAGTCAAATCCGTACTATTGATAATGTTCAAACATTCAGTGTGTTTAGTTCGCCATTTGAAGGTATGGGAGCAATGTTGAAGCGTATTGAAGATATCATAATCAGCATTGTCATTATTTTATTAATTTTACCAATATTGATTGCTGTCGCGATTGGCGTAAAGCGTAGTTCTCCAGGTCCAGTATTGTTTAAACAAGATCGCTATGGTTTAGGCGGTAAAAAAATTCGAGTCTGGAAATTTCGTTCGATGGGGGTAATGGAGAATGATGTTGTTGTTACTCAAGCGATTAGAAATGACCCTCGTGTAACTAAATTTGGTGCCTTTATTCGTCGAACATCATTAGATGAATTACCCCAATTTTTTAATGTGTTACAAGGTAGTATGTCTATTGTTGGCCCTCGACCACATGCTGTAGCACATAATGAAGAGTATCGAGTTTTGGTTAATAAATATATGTTACGCCATAAGGTTAAACCTGGTATTACTGGCCTTGCTCAAATTAAAGGTTTCCGTGGTGAAACTGATACGCTAGATAAAATGGAGATGCGTATTAAGTATGACTTACAATATATTCAAAATTGGACATTATCAAAAGATTTAAAGATTATTTTATTAACAATCTTTAAAGGATTCGTCAGTGAGACTGCATACTAAACTATGTGTTTATTTAAGATGAATAATATTTATTTATTATTAGTCGGTTGTATTTGTGCGACTTATAGCTTTGCTGTAAGTGCGGATAGTACTTTCCAAGAGTCTAATCATATAGATCCTTTTTTAGGTTTAGAATTTTCTTCATCAATCAACGCGGGCTATGGTTTTGATGATAACGTCTTGCATCAGCGCGATAGTAATATTATTAGTTCTGATTATTATGCGTTAAAACCGACTTTTAGTGTTGTTGGCCAGCGTAATACCAAAAATTTTGGTCTTTATTATTTAGGTGACTACCGAAATTACACTAATAACGTTGTAAAAAGTGATAGTTATGATGACCATCAATTTAATGGCGTGTTTAATTGGGAATTAGGTATTCGTCATCATTTATCTGTGACGGGAAGTTACAGTAAAAACCATGAAGCGTTAGGTACTGGCGTAACAAAAGGTTTTTTCTTTGATAACGATACATCAAAACCTGATATAGCGACGTTTAATGCTTTTAATATTACGCATGATATTGGTCGAACCGATAAAAAAATAGATACTCAATATACCTACGGTGCCAAAGGGGCCAAGGGAAATATTATTGTTGATTTATCACAAGCCCGTACTAATTATAACATTCTAAATAGTTATCAATCGGCGTTTAAAAATTATTTAGAAAATGAAAATGTTACAGAAAACGATGCACGACTTATTTTTAGGCATCAATATACAGACAGAACACGTTTTGATTATACCTTGATGTATAAAGATTTTAATTACCTTGATCATGAACGTAATAATAATGAGTTGATTGGTGCTTTTTCTGTACTTAGTCAGTTAACAGGAAAGTCAAAAATAGAAGCAACAGTGTCTAAAGTGCAAAAGAAAATGCAAAGTACGAATTTTTCTGGTGTAAATTGGAATGTTTCTTATAAATGGCAACCTGTTGATTATTCAACAATAATGTTAAAAACTTTAAGTGAAGTAAAAGAACCAGATAATACCGGCGATTTTGTACAATCATTTCAAAATAGCATTAGTTGGAAGCATCAATTTTTAGGGCATATAACAAGTTTATTATCTTATAAACATACCTCTGATAAGTATCATATTCGAAAACGAACTGATCGATATGATGATGTAGCGTTGAGCTTACACTACTTATTTAGACCTAAAGTCGAGTTTATTTTCGATTATCAATATACATTATTTCATACCAATAATAGTACTGATCCGGTATTTATTAATGGTGAAAATTATGATAGACGTTTAGGTTATGAGAAAAATCAATTTGGTTTATCAGTTAAAGTGGCGATTTAAAATGAAAAAGATAATAAGTATTATTTTAGTATTAACTCTTGGCTTGTTTATGAGTTCAGTTGTATCAGCTTCCTCAAAAACAGAAGTGCATGATTATTTACTTGGTGCTGGTGATCATATTCAGATTTTAGTATTTAATGAACCTGATTTATCGATGAAAGTAATTATTGATAGCAGTGGCAATATAATTTATCCGCTGATTGGTAAATTACAATTAGCCGGAAAAACACCTAATCAAGTTGCTATTGATATTCGGAATAGGCTGAAAGACGGTTATATTAACCATCCAATGGTAACTGTTTCAATGCTTGAGTTTCGTCCAGTGTATGTTTCTGGTGAAGTTAAGACGCCAGGGAGTTATGAATACCAACCGGGGTTAACAGTAGAGAAAATTATCGCAGTTGCTGGAGGATTTACTGATCGAGCCGATCGTAGTGATATTGATCTTCGTCGCTCAAATGGGCAACTTTTGAAAGATGTTATAGTAACTCAGGTCATTTCTCCTGGTGATATAGTTATTATTGATCAAAGTTTTTTCTAGATAGGATAGTTATCGATGAGTTCATTATTTGTTGAAGAAGGAAGTAAATTAGAAAGTACTATTGATTTTTCACGATTATTTAAATTAACAAAGAAAAATTGGTGGAAAATTTTAGCTTTTGTTGTGATTGTAACAGGTCTATCAATTCCATTTATTTTAAAATTAACACCAAAATATGAAGCTTATGCTACCGTATTGCTAAAGGCTCAACTCGCGAATCCAACAACATTTGATAAAGTCATTGATTTTGATTCTACACGTCGAGAGTATTATGAAACGCAGTACCAATTATTAAAATCTCGCCGTGTGATTTCACGGGTGGTTGATAATTTGAAGTTGTATGAAAATCACGAATTTATTGGAAATAAAGAAGACAAACTAGATACGTTAGCGAAACAAAAAGAACGTAGCATTCAATATGTATTGAAACATATGACGGTATCACCTATTCGAAAAACACAATTAGTTGCAATTGGTTTTGAATCAATAACAGCAAAAGATGCAGCAGCTGTTGCTAATGATATTGTTAAAGTGTTTGTTAATTATTCAGTTGAAGATAATCGAGATGCTAATTTAAATGTATCATCATTGCTAAAAACAGAAGTAAGTGACTTAAATCATAAATTAAAAGCTAAGGAAGCTAAGCTAAATGCATTCCTAAAGACTGAAGGTTTAATTACTTTTCGTGGTGTTGATGGTTTTCAAACTGAACAATTATCATTATTGATGGATAATTTGGCGACGGCTACCGCTCAACGGGTAAATCTAGAAGCGCTTTATAATGTTGTGACGACTTATAAAAAACAAGGATTCAATGCATTAGCGGCTATTCCTGATGTTTCTCGTCATCCGCAGATGGAAAATTTACGGCAGATGATTATTGAGCAGAAAACACAATTGGCAGATCTTAAACACCGTTATGGTCCTAAATACGAGAAAGTAATTCAAGCTCAATCACAACTGAATATTCTTCAACGTCAAGCAACTAACTTAATTAATGAAATAGCAGAAGGGATTAAAGAGCAATATCAATTGGCAATAATTAAGCAAAATCAATTACAAACTGCTGTTGATAAACGGACAAACGCATTTCAGCTATTAGGTGAGAAAAAAACGATATATAACAATATGATGGATAAAATTAGTCAAACGCGTACGTTATATAATCAACTGCTACAACGCCAGAATGAAACACAAGTAAGTGGCCAATTTTCTGAACCTACGGCAAAAGTGATTGATAGTGCGATCGTGCCATTAAAGCCAACAAAACCGAATAAAAAATTATTAATTATCGTTATCGCTATTATGTCATTACTGATCTCGGTTTTATTTGTCATTGTAATGGCGGCCTTAAATAATAAAGTAATGTCTATCAATGAAGTAAAACGACGCTTAGGCCTTGAGGTTATTGGTGAGATTAAGTTATATCCACAACATGTTACTCCTCAATTAGTGTTTGATAATAGTGTGGAATTTTCAACATTAGATGAAGCCTCATTAGGTATTCGTAGTCAACTATTATTGTTTAATACTGATGCTAAAATGTTAGCTGTGACATCGGCAACGACGGGAGAGGGGAAGTCATTAGTCTCGACATTAGTTGCTAAAGCGATGGCTATTGATACTAAAGTATTATTGATTGATCTGAATCTACGTCATCCCAGCATTACTCATTCTTTTGGCTATGCTAATAATAGTGGATTAACTGATATTCTTTATAATAATGTATTTGCGCGAGATGTTATTGTTAATCATCATGGAGTTGATATTTTAACTATTGGAAGTGATACAACGCGTTCACCATTATTAGTATTAACGCATAATAAGTTAAGATCTTTATGTGCTGAACTACGACATGAATATGATTATATTATTATAGATACACCTGCGGTGATGGATGCTAAAGATACTTTTTTAATTAGCCAGCTTACTGATGCTATTTTGTTTGTGGTTGCTTCTAATTATAATAGTTCTAATCTTTCTGTATCTGCGATAAACCAACTTAAACAATATAAAGCAACGGTGTTGGGGTGTATATTGAATAAAGTAAGTGAATCACTTTTAGAATCAAATGAGAATATAACAGTAACTTCGCCAAAGGATGTTCTTTTATGAGTTTAATAAAAGGGGCCTCTACGTTAGGTGGCGCTTCCGTTATTTCACAATTGATAGGTGCGTGTACTATCCTTTTTATGTCATACCGTTTTGGTATGTCTGATGTGGGTAATTATGCACTTACATTTAGTATTATTATAATTGGTGCTCAAATCGCACTTTATGGTTCGCATTTTTTACTCCCTAAAGTTGATCAACAAGATATAGGTAAAGCTATTGTATTTTGTCTGTTGCAATCTTGGATTTCGAGTGCAATTTATATTTATATTGTCAGTCATTTTTTTACATTACCTTTTTTTGCGATTTATATATTAACCGCCAGTTATTCAATGATGATTATTTCTGAGTATGTTTTCTTACGAAATAAGGTGTTTAGTAAATTAGCTATTCAACGCATATCTGTTACTTCAATCGTATTTTTGGCACTATTAATATCATGGAACATTGAGTGTTTTTATTATATATGGGCGAGTGCACATTTATGTTTGATTGGTTATTGGTTGTATAAGTATTTAGACTTTAGTGTTTTTTCTAAATCTGATTTTTTACCAACAACCCAAGTTCGTTTTTTTATTAAACACTGGAATCATTTATCACGAGTAGGTACTGCTGAAGTTGTTGCTAATGCAAGCTTACAGTTACCCACGGTGTTGATTAATTATTGGTTTAGTCCATTAGTTGCAGGTTATTTTGCTGTCGTTAACCGTTTTTGTTTATCACCTGTACTTATTCTTGGACAATCAGTGCGTAATTATACGTTTTCTAAATGGTCTGAAGATTTTCGTAATAAAGTATTTAATTACGGTGAGTTTAAGCAAGTACGATTATTTTTAATGGCGATCGCAATAATGATTGTTAGCGGTATTTATTTTGTTTATCCATGGTTAACGCAACATGTCCTTGGTGAACAATGGGTACAGTCTGTTGAAACCTCACGTTTAATGTTGCCTTATGTATTTGTGATGCTTGCTTTTGTACCAATGACTGTTATTGAATTAATATTTGGGACGCCTAATTATTTTTTACGCATTCAATGTGAGCAGCTAGTCATTGTTGTGTTAGCATTTTTAATAATGCCATTAATTTATAAAAGCTATGCAGTTTCATTGTTAGCCTTCACTGTGTTAACGGCAGGAAGATACTTAATGATTTATATTAAAATTAATAAGCATGCCATTGTTTTGCGTGATGAGGGCGTCATGTAGATGAATACTGGCACCTTTTTTCAGGTTTATGTCTTTATCACACTTGTTTTTAGTGGTACTGCTCAGTATTTTTCAAATATTGATGCTTTTCTATGGTTACCTTTTATTATGACGATGGTAATGGTTGCATTGGTACCATTACAAACCCGTTATAATTATGCGCAACTGGATCAGCTTGAAGCGGCAATATTAGTACTTTTTAGTGGTTTTTTTGTATTAGCGATAACTAGTACATTGATGCAAGAAGGGCTAAAAACGACTATTGCAGGTATTAAAAATGGGTTAGGAATATCATTGTTATTACCTTGTTTGATCCTTGGTTTTTGTCGTGAATCACAATTGTATCGGATCACTCAAAAGTTATATTGGGTATTCTATGCTCAAATACCATTGGTAATATATCAAGCTTTAGTGGTTGTTCCTGCTCGTGTAGCTTTTCAAGGTAAAATGGATTCATGGGATTCTGTAGTAGGTACCTTTGGCGGTAGTATGGTTGCTGGCGGTAATGGGGCATCTATGGGGTTATTTACCTTACTTATTATGATGATGAAATTGTCTGAATATAAGCATGGTGTCGCTAAGTTATGGTCATTAGCTCTTCATATAATAATAGGATTTAGTATTTGTGTTATTGCTGAAGTAAAATTTGTCACTTTATTAGCACCGTTCTTTTTACTTTATGTCTATATTAAATCTAGTTATATTAAAGAAGTCAGAGTTATTGATTTTAAAACAATTATTTTATCTATTGTGGGGATTTTTATACTATTATCATTAATAATAACTATTTTATCATTAGGATTCTCAAGTAAATATCAATCACATTCGATGAGTATTTTTGATATATTTCTACAAAATATTGGTTATATTTTTGATCCAACGATCATCGTCGCAGGTCTTGATGGTAACTTAGATGAATTAGGACGTGTAACGGCATTAGCATTTTGGTCATACCATTCTGATATTTATGGCCTTGTGAATCAATTATTTGGTTATGGTTTAAATAGTTCAAATGCTGGTGGGGTCGATCCTGGTTATATTGCAATGTTGTTTGAATTAAGTTTAGGTTCAACAGCATTAGCCATTTTTTTATGGGAAATTGGCCTTGTAGGAACTGGATTATTATTAGCGATTGTATTTCTTATTTTGAAAGGGTCAAAGCCAAAACCATTATTTTCGACTAAGGATTTATCAAAAGAAGATATTAAATTACTCGCGTATCAGCCTGCTTTTATTGGATTTATTATTGCAGGTCTAATTACTTTGCCTTATTCGCCGTTACTTGCATTGATACCCGTATTTCAATTTCAGTTCTATTTTGTGTTAGGTGCAATAATGATTATTCGTAAAGCGACCTTAACAAAAGCAAGAGGTTTGACATGCTTGAATTGATTAAAAAAGAGTTAATATTAAATCTGAGTTTAACATCTAAATTTTTTATTGTTAACTTTCGATTAGCATCTTTATTTTATACTTCTGGAAGAATAAAAAAAATATTTATTATTAACGTTATTATTCTTAAATTACTCAAATTTATCTGTGGGCTTGATATATCACCAAAAACAAAGATTGGTGCTGGGTTCATATTATATCACCCTCAAAATATTGTCATTAATGCGGATAGTATATTAGGAGACAATGTGATGCTTAAACACAATGTTACTATTGGTAATAAAGTCGATCATGTTACTGGCCTGCATGTATCACCCGTTATTGGCAATAATGTTGAATTAAGCCCTGGAGTGGTTGTGTTAGGTAACGTGAGTATTGGCGATAATTCAATTATTGGTGCGGGAGCAATTGTTGTGAAAAGTATACCTAAAAATTCGATTGCGGTTGGGAATCCTGCAAAAGTGATTAAACAAGTCGAGGAGGGCTGACTGATGGATAATAAAGTCAATGTGATTAACTTTGTGCCTGAAGAGTTACCATCTTATCGTCCAGACGTTGATGTTTTATATTCTAAAGAGTTACCCAAAGAGGGCGTCAATACCACGATTGTTGGTATGCCTAAAACTGAAACTGTGAATATTCAAACAGAAGGTAGCACATTAAAAACAAGTAAAAAAACAGCTAATCGTCATTTAGATTCAGTGGTTTATTTCTTTAATGCTGCAAAGTTAGCTTTTAGTGCAAAAAAAGACGGTTTTCAATTAATTCAAGTGCGTGACATGGTGTGGGTTGGTTTAACTTGTTTAGTGATCGCTAAATTAATTAAGCTACCTTATACCTATTGGGTGTCATTTTTGTATGCTGAAAGTCGTATTCTGCGAGCGAAAGATCAAACTGAAAATATACCGAGCTGGAAGCGTCCGATTATTTTAGCGCGTGGTTTGCTTGAGGCGTTTATTCTTTATCGTATTATTTTACCGCACTCAGAGCGTATATATGTACAAAGTGACTTTATGCTTAATTATATTAAAGATAAAGGCATTGAACAAAGCAATATGATGGTTGTGCCAATGGGTGTTGATTTTGAGAAGATTGATGGCTTTGTTAATACCGATGCTATAAAAATACAACAATGGGGTGATGCGCCTGTTATTGGTTATCTAGGTAGTCTTGATCGACTTCGTAAACTTGACGTTATTATTGAAGCATTTAAAGAAGCTAAGGTTACTGTGCCAGATCTTAAATTACTTTTTGTTGGTGATTCTGAAGTGATGAAAGATCGCGAGTTTTTACAACAAACAGCTGATGATATGGGATTGAGTGATGATTTTCATATTACAGGTTGGGTACAAACAGAGCAGGCGTGGGCATATCTTAAAGGTGTCGATATGGTGATTGGTTTTATGAACCGCGGATTGTTGTTAGATGTATCAACACCGACCAAGGCAATGGAATATATGGCACTTAAAAAAGCCATGATTTGTAATGATTCACCTGATCATCAATTTGTGATTGAGCAATCTGGCTGTGGGCGAGTAACTAATGGAACAAGCCAATCATATGCTGCTGCGATGGTTGAATTGGCACAACAGCCAATGACACTAACAGAGCTAGATGCTGGATATAATTACATTAAAAATAACCGTTCTTACGCGTTTATTGGTGAGCAAGTTGCTGCTGATATTAAGAATGTTGTTAATCAAAAAAATTCCTAATGGCTGGTGATTCAATGAAAGTTCTATTTGTTAATAAATTCTTCTTCCCACATGGCGGTGCTGAAACTGTTTTCTTTCAAGAACGCGATATGGTTCAAGACGCGGGGTATCAAGTTATTGATTTTTCAATGAAGCATGAAAAGAACACCCCATCAGATTATGCTGATTATTTTGTTGATAATGTTGATTATCATGGCAAACATTCTATTTTTAATAATATTAAAGTCGCGGTAAATTTTATACATAATCAATATGCATGTGATCAATTTGAAAAGCTAATTAAAGCTGAACGACCTGATATTGTTCATTTCCATAATATTTATCATCAAATTACACCGTCAGTGATCAAGATTGCACAAAAGTTAGGCTGTAAAACAGTATTAACAGCGCATGATTATAAGTCTGTTTGCCCCAACTACAGCATGCTTGCTGCTGGGCAGAATATTGAATTAGATTGGATCACGGAGAGTAATCTTAATCTCTTTAAATACCAGTGGCAGGATGGTTCATGGCCGCGCAGTGTATTGTTATCATTAGAAGCGTTATATCATCGTATGATGAAGAGCTATGAAGCATTAGACGCTGTTATAGCACCTTGTGAATTTATGAAATCAATGATCTTACGTCAAATTCCATCAGTAAATGTTGATGTGATCGTCAATGGTATTGATGCATCAACCACTGATATTGGTAACGACGGTGGTTACTTTTTATTTTGTGGTCGATTAACGCAAGAAAAAGGCATTGTGACGTTAGCACAAGCGCATAGTCAACTAACGGGAAATACGCCACTTAAAGTATTAGGCACTGGGCCAATGTTTGATCATATTAAACAACATTTTGATAATGTTGAGTTGTTAGGTTTTCAAACTGGAGATGTATTGACTGAAATTATCAAAAATGCAAAAGCGGTTATTGTGCCATCTGAGTGGAATGAAAACTGCTCTATGTCAGTGTTAGAAGCGATGAGCTATGGTAAGCCGGTTATTGGAGCAAATATTGGTGGCATTCCTGAGCAAGTTGTCGACGGTGAGACAGGCTATCTATTTACATCTGGTGATGCTAATGATCTTGCCGCTAAAATGCAGTTATTGGCTGATGATGAAGCATTAGTCGTTACAATGGGACAAAAGGGGCGCGCTCGATTATTAGAGAAATATTCACTAGATGTCCATAAAAGAGATTTGATTGCATTATATCAATCGCTTTTAGCTAACTAATTTTCCCGAATAATAAAATGTCAGGTAACTGCTGGCATTTTACATTTAAAGAGACGGTATTGTGAATAAATCTATTTTAGTTTTGGGTACGCGCGGTATACCCAATGTACCTGGTGGTGTCGAATCTCATTGCCAGTCGTTATATCCTCTATTAGTTAAAAAATATGGTTTAGATATAACGGTAATAGCCCGTAAACCTTATGTTCCTTATACCGAAAGTGTGTATGAGGGCGTTAAGCTAAAAGCTTTACCGGCGGTAACAAACAAATCTTTAGAAGCCCCATTACACTCCTTTTTAACGGCTTTTTATGCGCTAAAAGAAGGCGCTAATATTGTACATGTACATGCTATTGGTTCTGGTTTAGTTATTCCATTATTACGCTTATTTGGCAAAAAAGTGATATTTACCCATCATAGCCAAAACTATGATCACCAAAAATGGGGTAAGTTAGCTAAGTTTATTTTTCGTCTTGGTGAAAAATGGGCGATGAAATATTCAACCGAGGTGATTGTGATCTCTGATTTTATGCAAAAATTAATGATTGAGAAGTATGGACGAGAAGATACTCATCTTATCTTTAATGGTGTTAATCCACCCCAATTACCTGTGCAAAATAAAATAAATGGTTATTTATTGAAGTATGATCTTAAGCCAAGAGACTATATTATTGCCGTTGGTCGTTTTTCACAAGAAAAAGGATTAGATGTTTTATTAGAAGCTTATAAACTTAGCGGCATTAATAAAAAATTAGTATTAGTGGGTGATAGTGACCATGTTACTGAATACAGTTATAGGCTAAAAAATACAGCAAGAGAAATGGATAACGTTGTATTAACTGGGTTTTTATCTGGAGATGAATTACATAGTATATTCTCACAAGCAGATATATTTGTTTTACCATCATTTAGTGAAGGGCTACCGATTGCTTTATTAGAAGCTATGTCATTTTCTTTACCAGTCATTGTTAGTGATATACCCGCTAATAAGGCAGTAGATTTGGAAGATAAATGCTATTTTTCATGTGGTGATAGTCAAAAGTTATCAACATTATTGACGATGGCAGTCGATCAGCCATTAGTTTGCTATACCGAATATTTAAAAAAATATGATTGGAATTTGATTGCACAGCAAACGTATGATGTTTTTTTAGCTACAGAAAATGGTAAATTGTGATGGATGAGTGTGCAGTTGGTTCATATGATAAATATACTCAAATTCAGCAAGATGTTATTGATCGTGTTATAAATACGATACCTACTGAGGTCTTGAATTCATTTGATCATAAACAATTAGCTGCCATTAAAAAATCGGTAGCTATTAATAGTGGTTATAATGATCACTATGTTGATTTTCGTCCTGTCATTGGTATTGGGCGTTGGCGTTATTATGCTGTATTTTTATTAGGTAAAGATCGCCGTAAAGCTCCTCGGCATCAAATGACAATTACTACTATTATTAAAGCAATTCATATAGTATTTGGACTCTGCGTTATATTTACATCTGTAGTTCTAGCATTATATTTGATTAAATCAGCGCTAGGGATTGATATATTTAAGCATTTTTCGTTTGGTATTTGGGACTATTTTAAATTGCATTTTTTACAATAGTAATAATAAAGGATATGTTTATTTTTATTAAAATAAGTAAAGTGTGGCATTTGTTGAATTATTTTATAATTATATTTGTTCTATATTCTGCATTTATACTTTACAAAAGAATATCAGGAGTTAAATAAAATGAAATGGTTAAATAAATTTACAGATCAAGATTTCTGGCGTATTGGATTGATTAGAGAACATCCATTAGATGTGATTATCAATGGGCTAAATACTTATGATATTCATTGGTTTAATTTTACAGATAAAGATTTTGAAGCTGATCCATTCGTGTTTACATTAAACAATAAAAATTATATTGCTTATGAAATTTTTGATTACTCTCATGGCAATGGGAAAATTGAATGTGTTGATTTCGATGGTAAGCGTTATAATTTTTTTGAAAGTGTAAATGAAATTGTAGGGCATAAATCATTTCCTTTTATATTTGAAGAGGAAAATGAATTATATTCTATTATTGAAACGTCAGATTTGAATGAAATGTCATTGTATAAATTTAATGGTATTAAATTTGAGAAGGTAAAAACGTTACTTAGTGATGGTAAATATATTGATAGTTGTATAAAAAAGGTTAATGGCGTATTTTATTTATTTACGTCGACCTCTGATGAGCCTTTTAAGCAGCAATTATTTTTTTCAGATGCATTATTAGGTAATTATCAACTTCATCCTTGTTCTCCTATCGCAAGTGAGAAGGATTTTGGTCGTAATGGTGGGCCAATTATTAATCGTGATAATAATTATTACCGTGTTTGCCAAAATTGTGCCATAACATATGGTGGCAGTTTGAAAATAATGCACATTACTACGCTATCAAAAACTATTTATATAGAGGAGTTTTTTAAAGATGTAATGCCTATCGTTCCATTTTCTGACGGTATTCATACGTTATCATACTGGGGCAATATAACTGTTATTGATTCAAAAAATATTTTATCTAAATACAATAATATATATAGGAAAATAAAATATTTAGTGATGGTTAAATTACGAAAAGAAATCCCTTTTTTTAGTAAATAGAGTGCAATTTTAATAAATAGTATTTCAGACTTTTAATTATTAAACTAACAGTCGTTTACTTTTTATTTGTTAGTTTTAAAAGCCTCTTAGTTATATTTAATAGTAAAGAGGCTATATTGCTATCAATTATTATTTATTGTTGGTGAGATATAAGCTTTTGTACCCCATAATGGTACTGTTGATAGGCTATGTTTATAGCTCCCAGTCGTTGTTTTAGTTGAATATGATAAATACATTAATGTTTCTGATTGAGGATCATAAATACGGCGTATTTTCATTGTTTTAAAGAAAATACTTTTCGATTTTGTAAAGACAACTTCACCTGATTTGGATTTATCTATTTTAGCTATCATTTCTGGGGTTATTTCACCCGTTTGACGACATGAAATTGATGAGTCTGAAGGATCCGCTAAACTTAAATCGGCTTCAATACTTGCTATATGACAAGTAACACCGGGTACAACGGGATCAATTAATGTGTTTAGTTTAATATCTTTAGTGGTAAACATGCCTAAAGAAACATCTCCAACTTCATTATCTGAGCAGCCACTAAGGGTTAATACAATTGCGAGTGAGCTAGCAACCGTCAAAAATTTTCTCATACAATACTTCCTATTAAATGAATAATCATACTTAAATTATAGTTTGTTATTATTACACTAAGTTATACGCGAAATTTAAATTATTTTCATCATACGGTTTTAAATTTGGTGTTTATTATGAACAAAAGAGATCAAGGTGGTTGTAATGATAATAAATATGATAGAGTTTAATAGATAACTAAATTTATTTTAAGTTAATGATAATAAAGTGTTAAAACCAATATTTTATTGTGAGACAACACTGATATTGATAAATAAATGATACATTTTATTAAAAATGGTCTTTTCAATTACAGAAATTACACATAGGATGAATGTAACAGCAATGTTATTATAATAATTATCAACGGATGATTATTACTGATTATGAGGAGGATATGATGTCAAATATTCTTGCTTTTCCAGTAAAAGAGCAATCTAGAGATCGTACACCGTTAGAATTAATTGTTGAACAAGAATTGTTGGATTTAGGCGCTGATAGTTACATGATTGATGTTGTTATCGAGCGAATGGGAAAATTTTTAGAACTTGCTTCGTTTGAGTTTGATTTAAAAATGAAAGTATCTAAAAATTGTTTAGATGAAATGAATCAGAATGTATTTCCTGTTATTTCTGATATGCAGGAATCAATGCGAAATACCATGAATAATATGTTAACTGAGCGTGTACTGCATGAAATTCGGTTATATAATTTAGAAAGGCATGCGGTTAAATAATATATGTTTCTATTTTATAGTTTTACGATCAACACGATAAATTATGAATAATGCCGCTGGTTAATTTTTATTAAGACAGCGGCTTTTTATCAACCTTTATTTCCTAATTGCCAAATTTTTTCTGCACGACCGCCTATTATCCAAAAGCTTAATGCTAATATTGCAAAAAAGAGAGCTTTGTGTAGTGTGTCCCAAAAATATTCAAAATAACGGCTATATAAACACAGCAATAAAAATATAATGCCAAAAGCCCGCACTAAGGGATCATTATATTTAATACCATAAAAAATGGCGCTTAAAGTGATCAATAGCATGGCAACACTCCAGCCCCATAACTCAATCTGTTTGATGTTCGACCAAGCACGTAAACTATCATAATTACCAAAAATAGTGAGCATCCATAACGCAGTAAAAAAATAGATTAATCCAATAAATTGAGTGGCCTCTTTCGTAAAATAGAAACGGGAATTAGGTTTAAATATTGAACTTAACCCTACAATGAGTAGACCAATCACAGTAAACCGCAATGGAATGTTCATTCCCCAAAAGAGATAATGATCGTGTGCAAGATAAGAGGTTTCAGTTAAAACCCATAAGCCGACACCGAGCAAAGCAAATAACCACACTAAAACTGAACGTAGCTGAATACCAATAATAAGATAAATAACGGTGGGGATGATAATAAAGAGGCTTTCACGCCAATGAAGCGCTAAGGTTGTGTGACTTAAAAAACCACTAGCAACTGCAGTTATGAGTACGCCAAAAAAGAATATCGCTTCATTGCTCACAGTTTTTTCTGGATAACGCTGTCGACGTTTAACACCAAAATAAAAGAATAGTCCTGCAATGATGGCACTAAGAATCGTTAATACGCTTGCTGGCGTATCAATGAGATGTGAGATTAATGCAATTAAATAATCATCAGCAACTAATAAAATGACAGACAAGATGAAACAGGCAATAGCGGCCCAAAATGAATAGACAGCCAGTAACTTCCAATCAAAACTGATAACGTGATAGCTTTGACGTAATTGTTGCGCTTGTTGGGTATCAATCAGCTGCTGTTGCTGCCATTGAGCAATGGTATCATTAAGAAGTTGCTCTTGACGCTTATTAACTTTTATATCCATATTTGTTCCAGATAGTATCGAGCGCGTATGTACGTTGGATTATCTTATAGTGCGGAGATAATTATAACCTATTGATTTGCTATTGATGCCGTAATGGTTATTGGTGATGTAGTTATAATAGTAAAATATTATAGAGTAGGCATTAATGATAAACATTGTCGACACAGGCAAGTATTAGCCGAATCAGTCAGTGTTTGGCGTGGCTCAATATCAAAACACCAGCATGTCGACTTTCCTGCTTGAATATCACATTGTGCGGGTTGTTGGCATTGTGGACATTGATGAGTTGCTTTAATGGCTTTAATCTCAGCCATTATTGTTAGTTGTTGCTGTTCGGAATAGGCTATCCAGTGGCTGATTTCTGTCATTGTACGTAAGCAGCCACTGCAAATGCCAGCATTGTTTTTACATTTAGCGACACAGGGGGATTTCACAATTAATACCTATTAATAAGTAGCGTTAAGTGATTAGTATGCTAACGATTAATAAGTCTAAATACTACTCTCTCTGTCATTATAATATGATGGTTGTCAGTTTATGTATTTAACAGGCAACTTGTTTAAGTAATTCATAAATCGCAATATTGTCTTGTGACACATGATGACTTGGAATCGTTAATGTTGGTACATTTTTCATGCCTATTTTAAGCATCACATTTTCTGGCCCAGAGACTGTTTTTAAATGTCGGCCATAAAGATGGCGTAAATTAAGTCGATTAAAACCAAACTCTTTAATACGTTCAACCGCTTCAGTACAATAACCATTTCCCCAAAAAGGAACACCAATCCAATAGCCAAGCTGTGCACTGTGTTGGTTGATATTCTCCAGTCCGGCACAACCTACAAGTTGATGGTTACTTTTTAGCGTAATAGCAAAAATAGCAGATTGATGACTATGCCAACCTGCTAAGTGTTTACCTATCCATTTTCCTGCCATTCCATCAGAATAAGGATGTGGAACACTGATTGTGCCGTTAGCAATATCCACATTGCCAGCTAGTCGTTGTATTTTAGTCGCGTCAGATAATTCTAAAGGCCGAAGAATTAAGCGTTCAGTTGTTAGAAGTGGTTGATTTTGGTTCATAGAATATGACTCACAAATATATCTAGATGTGACTATTAATCAATAAATAAGGATTTATTTATAGGGTTATGATCAATTATTGAGTGAGTAACAGGTTTAAATAGTAAAATCTGTGGAGTGACACGAAATTATTATTCTTGTGTGAATTCTATCATTAACCGTAGCGGTAGATCTTAGGTATGTTTGATCGACTAATTTGTACTAATTTGTACTAATGTGATTGTTATGTGGTTTGTTAGTATACGATGATATGTTGTTGCATTTAAATAATCAGTGGCGTTGTTTGTGATTTGAACGTAAATATTCGATCTTAAATAAAAAATGGCGAATGATTTTTTAAAAAAGAGGATTTTTATCTTATTCAGCAAGATGTTAGCTGTTTTTTAATCTTTTAATTAACTAAATAATGATAGATCTCACAAAAAAATAGATAATGGGAGTTGTCAAAAAGTAAAAATATAATTATATTAGCTAGGTTGATATAGATTGTTAGGTGAAAAATTTAAAAAAACAGAAAGTATTAATTTGTATTCTTTCCTAAATTATCCTGCCACGAAGTCTTATCACCGTAATATTTAGTCACAACGGAACTTATTATTAGCCGTTGTTGTCATAAATAGAGACGTAAAAAATGTTGTTCATAATAATTAAATTAATATGTCATTGTAATGTCATATAACATTGGTTAAGTAGAACACGAATAGTCGAGTAAGAACGGTATTAATATACAGTGATATCAACCTTGCTCATTGGGAAAAAAATGAGAGGTTTATAATGAAAACACGCAGTCGTAGACAGTGGTTTTACCATAAAAATCAAACAACTAAAGCCCTAAAAGCTTAAGTTTGAGAAAAACATTTCTTTGTAGATAACGAAAGAAATGAAGATACTTAATTACCTTCTAATTAAGTATGTGTTGAAAATTGTTCATAACAAACATCAACTGCAAAAGTAGCCAGAAATACATATTCACGTTACGTTTCTGGCTAACTTATACTTCCTTTAAAAATATAATGTTGATATTAATTTTCCACATTAAAGCAATCGATTGCTTTAATGTTAAGTAGATTGGTATTATTCATATATATGCAATTTTTATTGTTATCTATATAACGAGCCGCCAATAATAATATCGCTTGGAAGATCTTTGAGTGGCATGTTGCCAATATAAATATTGCCGTCGACAACTAATTTATTGGGTAGAGTAAGAATATTACTGTTTTGGAGAAATAAATTGCCTTTAACGTAGAGATTATCCGGTAATTTTTTAAGTTGTGTATGGGCAACGCTGAGATCGCCGAGTACTTGTAAACCAAAGTTAAGTTCTTTAATTTTAGAGTAAGCAAGATTGATGTAACCCTCTACTTTTAGCGCTAATGGTAACTGTTCAATACTGCTATAGGCTAAATTAAGATTACCTTTAACCGTAAGATTTAAAGGTAATCTTCTAATACGGCTATTTTCGAGATTAAGATTACCATTGACGATTAGGGGATTGGGTAAATGAATATCGCCACTGTATTTTAATGAAATATTGCCATAGCTATCTTCATAATTAAGCAAATGGATCGATGTGAGAGCTAAAGCTGGCTGTGCTGCAACGAGTAAGGTTATAAATAATAAGCATTGTTTAAAAATACGCATATAGATAGGCATAGTCATTTTTGATGATGATAAGTATCTATATCGGACGGTATAAATATTTCTTGAGCCCTAGATACGCATTTATGAATAGGGTTTAGCACTATTTTTGTTTGTCTCTTCATTCCATGTATAATCAGCGCCCATTTGGCTAAGTTGGTTGATCGGTGATGAATAAAAATGTGTTACTTGAACGTATTCAAGTGCAGCTAGAACAAACGTTACAAATAGCAACTGAAGCGGCAATGCGGGCTTATAATACTGCGACAGATGATGAGAATGTAGCTGAAAATAAATATGATACTTTTGCATTAGAAGCATCTTATCTTGCTCATGGTCAAGCTCAACGAGTGGCTGAATGTAAGGCGGATATTAGTGCTTATCAACATTTGCTAAACAAAATGCCCATTCAACAAAAAACTGTCGTTGTAGGACATTTAATTTCTTTAGAAGATCAACATGGTGAGCCTAAATTGGTTTTTTTAGGACCTGTAGCTGGTGGGTTAAAATTCATCATTGAAGGTGAAGAGGTTATTATTGTCACACCAAGCTCTCCGTTTGGTGAAGCATTGCTTGGATGTGAAGTTGATGAAGATGTTAATGTTCATATTGGTGGTAATATCATCGGGTTTGATGTGATCAATATTGAGTAATATTATTGAACCTGATTTTGATGGCGCTGGTCATAATGATATAAACGTTCTATGAATAATTTTACTTTGGTGGGTTGTTGCTGGGTATAAGGATATACCGCATAAATTTTTAGTGGATTGCGTTAGTATAGTTTTTGCAATATAGATGTGAATTAATCAATGTATATTAATTATACCGATAGCAGTAAAATTATTCATCTTCTATTGAAAGACCAAACATAAAGATTATGTTTGAAAATAATTATACGGAGCAATGATGCAGCCTGCTTATATGGATTTGATAGAACAATTACGCCAGCAAATTGATGAAAAAAGAATTATTACCGATCCAACCTTAACGTTAGCTTATGGTACTGATGCGAGTTTTTACCGTTTGTTACCGCAATTGGTTCTGCAGCTTGATACGCTTGATGAAGTTATTTTTGCAATTAAAACCTGTTATGAACGTCAAATTCCAATAACTTTTCGTGCTGCAGGGACGAGTCTTTCCGGTCAAGCACAATCAGATTCTGTCTTGATAACATTAACGCGGCGTTGGCGTGATCATAAAGTGTTTAATGATGGCGCTCAAATTTGGTTGCAGCCGGGGATTATTGGTGCTGAAGCAAATACTATTTTAGCGCCATTTGGACGTAAAATTGGCCCTGATCCAGGTTCTATTAATAGTTGTAAGATTGGTGGCATCGTCGCTAATAATGCGTCAGGAATGTGTTGCGGCACTTCTCAGAATAGCTATCGTACCATTGCGGGAATGACGGTGGTATTAGCGGATGGTACGTTACTTAATACGTTAGATATCAATAGTATTGCGGCCTTTAAAAAAAGCCACCCTAAGATGGTTTCCGAGTTGATGTCATTGGTGAGTGAGTGTCAGGCTAATCGGGTATTAACCGATAAGATTCGACATAAATACCGTTTGAAAAATACCACTGGTTACAGTTTAAATGCGCTGGTGGATTTTGATGATCCGATTGATGTCTTACAACATTTATTCATTGGATCTGAAGGTACATTAGGTTTTATTGCCGATGTCACCTATAACACGGTTATTAATCATGCTTTTAAAGCATCTGGGTTATTTGTTTTTACTGATATTGAACAAACGTGTTTAGCCGTAAGTCAATTAAGTAAAACACGGGTGGCGGCAGTAGAGTTAATGGATAACCGTTCATTAGCCTCCGTTGCGGAAAAGCCAGGTATGCCTGATTTTATCGCTCAACTAGGGGCTGCGGGCAATACTGAAGCTGCGGCATTATTAATTGAAATTCATGCTGAAGATGAACAAGATTTACAACGCCAAGCAGAAGGATTACAGCAAATAATCAATGTGTTTTCTCCGATTGAACAAGTAAATTTTAGTCGAGATGCTACGATTTGTGATCAATTATGGGGGATACGTAAGGAGCTATTTCCTGCTGTTGGTGCTGTTCGTGAAAGTGGTACGACGGTTATTATTGAAGATGTTGCGTTCCCTATTGATCAATTAGCACCTGCCGTGCGCGATCTACAAATGTTATTTACTCAATTTAATTATACTGAAGCGATTATTTTTGGGCATGCGTTAGCAGGGAATTTACACTTTGTCTTTACTCAAGCGTTCGATACTCAACCTGAAATTGAACGTTACAGTGCATTTATGGATGCGGTCGCTAAGCTTGTTGCCGTCGATTACCAAGGTTCATTAAAAGCAGAGCACGGTACGGGGCGAAACATGGCTCCCTTTATTGAACTTGAGTGGGGATATGACGGGTATCAGTTAATGCTCGCAATTAAAGGTATTTTTGATACTCGCGGTATATTAAATCCGGGTGTCATCATTAATACTGATAAACAGGCACACCTTAAAAATTTGAAAGCGATGCCGGTGGCAGATGAGCTTATTGATAAATGTGTTGAATGTGGCTTTTGTGAGCCGGTCTGTCCTTCGCGTAATTTATCGTTAACACCGCGTCAGCGTAATACCGTGTTTCGTGAAATATCTCGTCTACGACGCAATAATGAAGATCCTGCTCGTTTAGCCGCAATGGAAAAAACCTACCGTTATTATGGGTTAGATACTTGTGCAGCAACTGGCTTGTGTGCTGAACGTTGTCCTGTCGGCATTAATACGGGTGATTTAGTGCGTAAATTACGTCAAAATCATACTGAAAAAGCGAAGAGAATTGCGTCATGGACAGGGGATCATTTTTCGACAGTAACAGCGACAGCAAAAGCGGGTTTAACCGTTGCGAGTAAGATGCATAAAGTATTAGGCACACAGACTATGCAGAAACTGACGAAAAAAGCTTATCAGTTATCAGGTCATAAAATACCGCAATGGACACCACAGATGCCATTACCTGCAGCTAAGATAATAGTGCCAGTTATTAGTGGTATAACAAAAGAACGCGTGGTGTATTTTCCAAGTTGTGCCGCTCGAAATATGGGCGTCGCGGTTGAAGCACAAGATAAACGGTCATTGGCTGAAGTGACTATTTCAGTGCTTGAAAAAGCAGGTTATGAAGTGATATTGCCTGAGGATTTAAATAATCTTTGTTGTGGTATGCCTTATACCAGTAAAGGTTTTCCTACAACGGCAGAGAGTAAGGCGCAACAACTTGATCAAGCATTATGGCAAGCATCTCATCAAGGGCAATATCCAATATTGATGGATACTAGCCCATGTGCCAGTACTAGTAAGCAATATTTACGTAAAGATCTTACTATTTATGAGCCGTTTAAATTTGTTGCTGATTTTGTATTACCTCGCTTGAATATTATTCCACAACAAGCGCCTGTAATGTTACATATTACTTGTACATCACGACGAGAAGGGCTAGCCGCGGTTATTGAGCGTGTAACAAAAGCGTGTGCAGAGGAGGTTATTATTCCTGATGATATTACATGTTGTGGTTTTGCAGGGGATAAAGGTTTTACTAAACCAGAACTTAATGCCAGTGCGCTGGCACCACTAAAAGCACAAGTTCCCGTTGGATGCCATGAAGGTTATTCAAATAGCCGCACTTGTGAAATTGGTTTATCGGAACATAGTGGTATTGAGTATCGTTCGATATTATATTTAGTTGATAAAGTGAGTCACCGTTATTAATAATAACGAATAGTGTATTTTCTATATTATTAGCCTTTTTAAAAACTCCATATATCTTGGAGTTTTTCTTTTTATAGATATTCTAATCATAGTGTTATTGATGAAAAATTTTATTTTTTGTGTGCATTGGTTACGAAATGCTTAAAAAATAGCCTTAAATAAAAATGGTTATTAAGTTTCTATATTTAAAATGAAACAATAAAAAGAACTGTATTTTATATAATTATGGTGATTTCATAAGGGAAAATCACAAAACTAATGCTTTTACTCTAATTCATATGAGACCACGCCCTAAAATAGGTGCTTACGAGTAAGGTTTGTGCGCTCTATCACATTTTCTTATGCTTGAAAGCCTTGGTTTGCAGGCTTATTATTTCAACGCTTTAATTGTTGTGCTTATGTCCATAATAATACCGTTTTACTATGATCAATATGTATTAGTTATGAGTAGGTAAATATTTTCAGCTAAAATACTCCCTATCATCTAGACTCAAATTTAGCTAATGATTAGCTAAATAGGATAAATCAATGACAACGACAAATATGGCTCAAACAGAACCGTCAATTCCAGAAAAAAAATCAAATAAGCTTCGTAATTTAATTGTTTTTGTTGTTATTGCTGCGGGTCTAGGTACTGCAGGATATTTTTATATTCACCATCAAAAATTATACCCAAGTACTGATGATGCTTATATTCATGCCAATATTCTATATGTTGCGCCACAAATTAGTGGCAAGGTTCTTAATGTTAATGTTAATAACTATCAACATGTTGCTGAAGGTGATTTATTAGTTAAGATTGATCCTGCGTCTTATGAAATTCAATTAGAACAAGCAAAAGCGGCTTATGAAGTGGCAACACAACAAAATAAAGCCACTGATGATGCAATTTTAGCAGCAAGTGCGAATGTACGTGCGGCGGATGCAAATTTGGTTGATGTTCAAAAAACATATCATCGTGTGATGGATTTAGTGAAACGTAAATTGTTACCAGTACAGCAAGGTGATGATGTAAAAGCGAAGTTAGCGGGCGCTCAAACGTCACTTGAAGCAGCACGAGCAAAAATGTCGCAATTGATTAATCAACAAGGTGCAAAAGGTGATGAAGCTCCACAGGTAAAACAAGCGGCTGCTGCATTAAGTCAAGCAACGTTAAATTTATCTTATACCAATATTTATGCACCCTATGATGGTGAGTTAGGTAAGATCAGTGTTCGCCCTGGAAGTGTCGTATCTCCAGGTCTTGCGATGATGCCATTAATTGAAGATAACACTGCGTGGCTACAAGCGAACTATAAAGAAAAAGATATTGGTTTACTAAAAAAAGGCATGTCTGCGACAGTGGTTTTAGATATGTATCCTGATGTAACTTATCAAGCTCAAGTTGAAGCACTTTCTCCTGCGAGTGGTTCATCTTTCTCGTTATTGCCTCCTGAAAACGCCACCGGTAACTGGGTAAAAGTGCCACAACGTTTCCCTGTACGAGTGAAGTTTATTGATTTAAAAAATAAGCCATTACTTCGTGTTGGTGCCAGTGCTGACGTTACTATTGATACACAATCAGAGACTAACTAATGAGTCAGTCAGTTACACCCGCTAATCGGTTATGGATCACCTTAGCCGTTATGTTGTCAGCAATCATGGTATTGCTGGATATGACAATTGCCAACGTTGCGCTGCCGCATATGATGGGGGCATTAGGGGTTACATCTGAACAGGTAACATGGGTACTTACTTCTTACTCAATGGCTGAGGCTATTTTCATACCCCTTGCGAGTTATTTTGCGCTGAAGTTTGGTGTCCGTAGATTATTAATCGTTTCTGTTGTTGGTTTTATTATTACTTCTGCTTTATGTGGTCAAGCAGATAGCCTTGCTGAGATGGTTACTTTTCGTATTATGCAAGGAGCCTTTGGTGCGTCAGTTATTCCACTGGCACAATCAACCATGGTGCAAATTTACCCTGCTAATGAGCGTGGTAAAGCGATGGCATTATTTAGTGTGGGTATTTTATTAGGCCCAATTTTAGGTCCAACAGTCGGTGGTATTATCACTGAGAATATGGACTGGCGCTGGATTTTCTATGTTAACGTACCTGTAGGGGCATTGTGTCTGACCTTGGTTTACCTATTTGTCAAAACTGAAGGTAAAGGCGAAACAAAATTAGATTGGCCGCTAGTTATTGGTATGACTGTGGGTATCGGTTTATTGCAAATGGTACTCGATAGAGGTAATGAAGAAGGATGGTTTGAATCTAACTTTATTCTATTTTCATTGATTATTAGTGCAATTGCATGGGTCTTCTTTATTGTGCGTTCATGGCGTACAAAAGGGGATGTGGCACCTATGTGGTTATTAAAAGACCGTAATCTTGCGGTGTCATGTTTGATCATGGCTGGTTTTTCAATGGGGTTATTTGGAATTACCCAGTTACAACCCATGATGTTGGAGCAGTTATTACATTACCCAGTAGAGATGACAGGATTTGTGATGGCTCCGCGTGGATTAACTTCTGCGATTGTGTTGTTGGTAATGGCACAATATATGGATCGATTAGATCCAAGAATGCTGGTGGCGGTAGGACTTTGTTTTAGTATTCTAGGTACCTATTTGATGATGGAGTACTCAATGAATATTAATTTATATTGGGTACTTGTACCGTCAATCATTCAGGGAATGGGAATGGGATTGGTTTTTGCACCACTAAGTCAAATGGCATATCGTACCTTAGATGCAAAATACGCCGTCGGTGGTGCAGTGATGTATAATCTCTGTAGAACCATTGGTAGTTCATTTGGTATCTCAATTGTAAATACGTATTTTAGTCGTACGCAACAACGTGAGTGGCATGCGTTAGGTGCAGATATTACTGCAACTAATCCAATCTTACAGCAACAGGCTATGCAACATCATACGACGGTGACGGATCCTAATTTTATCGCTCAAGTTAGTGCGTTATTACATCAACAATCGACATTATTAGCATTTGTATATACGTTCGGTTTTTTGATGTTTTCCTATGTTGCATTACTACCATTGTTAGCATTGTATCGATTTAAGAAAACGGCGGTTAGTGTACGTTCATGATTCTATCCTGATCCCTTTATTTGTTAGTAAAAAAGACAGATCTTCTGTCTTTTTTACTAACTATAATTTAATGACATATTAGACTTAACTTATTTTACTGGCATTGTTATTGTTTATAAGAAGGTCAACGTATGGTTATTGATATGTATGCTTTTTTTTTAGACAGTTGTAAATTGTGGCCTATAAAAAACTTTACAAAGACACTGTTTAATGACAATATGCTCTCACTCTGTAGCTAGAGTTGTTGATTGATAATTAAGTTAAAGAAAAACCCTTAGAAGCATCTTCGTTATTGTTGTGTAAGCTAGTGTTTCCCTTCGCTTTTCATCATCATATTAAATAATTTGAGCTGCAGTGCATCGCATTTTGCGATAATTTTAAAGAATTTATATAAGGGACACATCATGTCTAACAAATCAACTGGTCTAGTAAAGTGGTTTAACGAAGAGAAAGGTTTTGGTTTTATTACTCAAGACAATGGCGGCGCTGACGTATTCGTTCACTTCCGTGCAATCGCTTCTGAAGGCTTCAAAACTCTTGCTGAAGGCCAGAAAGTGTCTTTTGAAGTAGAGCAAGGCCAAAAAGGTCTTCAAGCTGCAAACGTTGTAGCTCTATAATTTTATAGTTAATCTATAAAATTTGATAAAAGCGTAAATAACATTGTTATTTACGCTTTTGTAGTATCTGGGTTTGTATTTAATCACCGCGTTAATTTCTTCTGCTAATGTATCATTTCCTGCACTGTTTTCGATCGAAATACTTTTACCTATCTGAAATAACATTTTAATTATAATCAAATCATAAAATTAGTTGTTACTTTGAGTAAAACTAACTAAGCGACCATCATAAGCACAAATTATACTAATAACAGCTCTCTTAAATATCTGTGGGCAATGATAAGTTGTTTTTAAAGATTGTATTTCATCGAGTATATTACATTCAAATTCTGGTGGATAAACGACATTAATTGATAGTGACATACCCGTTATTGTTTGATTTGTTAGATGAAGTTCCTTCCAAGATTGCATGTTATTCCTTTGTGAGTGCAATGTGTTTTTTAATGGTATGTCATTCTGTATGTGAATGATAGCCATATTTTACATTGAATAAACAAACAGAATGATAGTCGGTATTTGGCGATAATGAAGTATAAATTACTTATAATTAGGCGGGAGTAGAGAGATATTTCTAAGAAGTCGATGGTTAAAAGCCACTATCAGTAAAGTGGCTTCAATACATTAATTGTTATTATCGTGCATTTGTTGGCGCGACAAGGCGAGCTTTACCAATAACGTGGGCTAGGATGTTATAACCCGCTAATGCAGGAGATGCATTTTCTGGTAGCTTGATATTTGCTGTATTTAGTGCATAGACAGTAATTTGGTAGTTATGTGGTTTTGCCTTTGGCGGTGGGCATGCGCCACCGAAACCTTTAAAGCCAAAGTCATTAGTAACCATACTTGCACCTTTCGGTAATGCTTTACCACCAACGGTACCAGCACCTTCTGCTAATGAATGTACATCTGCAGGAATATTAATTACACTCCAGTGCCACCAACCACTTCCTGTTGGCGCATCTGGATCATACATTGTTACGGCGAAGCTTTTCGTTCCGGCAGGAATATCCGTCCAACTTAATTGTGGCGATTCATTTTCACCAGTACAACCCCATTGATTAAATAGTTGTTGATTACTTAATGTTTGATCATTTGTAATATTTTGACTAGTTAATGTCATGGCCGCTTGTGACATAAAAGAGGGTAAAGTAAAAAGCATCGCCACAGCAAGTGTTTTAATTTTCATGATAGTACCTATGGATTAGTTAAAACTGACGTTATTCTCATGTTCTATCGTTATCTAATAATCATTAAACGTTAGAGTGAAAAATCTTATACGTATAATGTGTTATTAGTTACAATAGCTCAAATCAATAGAACTGCATCAATAGTTGAGAAAAAATCACTCAAGGATAAAATGTGAGATCATTTCCACCCTTAAAAGGTATTATTTATTTTGAAGCTTCTGCAAGGTTACAAAGCTTTAAATTAGCAGCTGAAGAACTATTTGTAACGCCGGGCGCTGTGAGCCATCAAATTCAGACACTTGAAGCTTTTATTGGTCAAAAATTATTTATTCGTCAACATCGAGGAATAAAACTAACTAATGCAGGGATACGTTATTTCAATCGTATTGCTTTGATCTTGAAAGATTTAGATCAAGCGACAACGGATATTGATTTTATTACAAAAATGCAGAAAATAACGGTATCGATACCACCTACATTATTAAATAAGTGGTTATTGCCGCGTATTAATTATACTTATTTAAGTGAAAATGATATCTCTGTTGTTTTTGTTGATACGATTGAGATGTTAGATTTAAATAAAGAAAATATAGATATTTCAATTCGTTATAGTATTGATAAACCTAATGAAAAATATTGTCGATTATTATTTAAGGAACAAATGATAGCTGTTTGTGCGCCTGGTTATATTGATAAGCCCTTAACGCATTTGTCAGCAGAATTATTAGCGACAAGTACTTTGATCGAGACTACAAATAGATTAATTCAATGGGATTTGATTTTAGCCAATAATAATATGAAACCGTATTCTCATCAAAGTAAGATCTATTTTCAGAATTCAATGCACGCGATTGAAGCGGCAATACAGGGAATTGGGATTGCATTTGTAAATCGTATTTTTATTGAGTCGTATTTAGAGCAGGGCGTTCTTATAGAAGCTATCGATATGAATATTATACAAGATAAAATTCCGAGTTATTATCTCGTCAGTAATTATGAAAAAATGCAAGATCCTGCAACTCAACTTCTTTACCAAGAAATTGAGTCATATATTGATGATGATATTATAGCCGTTGATGTTTAATTTATTCTAACGGCGGTTAAATGTATGAATGTTAAGTCACTCAATATGCATGGCTGTATCTGTAATTGCATCATTGTTCTCAATATCTTCAAGTAATGCTCTTAATATTGAGATGGCTTGTGTCAATGAATATTCGTTATTACAAATTAATGACTGAATTTGTTGTTGATAATCAGATAATTGTCTCATTACTTATCCTTATAAACGTTAGTTGTTAATTTGACGGTGTATTTTTCACCAAGAAGAGTATCACGTGCTGTTGACCATGCATTGGCATAACATCTTGCTAATTTTGCATGATCACTGCTGATAATTATTCCTTTATTAATTGCTTTTTTTTCACTGTTACATTGTTTATTGATTTTTCTATTATAAATATCACCTTGATTAGTAAGGTTATAGACTTGATTTTTGGCATTTTTTGTTGCCTGTTGTAAACAATGGATAAGACCTTGCTCATCATAATTTTGATTACTAGCACATGATTGAACAACGATAGAATTGCTTGCATTAGCTGTAGTTGAAAATAGAGCGCCGACAGTAAGAGCGACTAAAATTGTATTCTTTAGAAAGGAACGCATTGAGATCTACTTTTAATTCTTTGTGTTTAAGATAGTAAACAGTATACCTTAGGCATATATGGCATGCATAAAAAATCACTATTAAGGTTAATCTTCGTGCTATGTAGATTATTATCTGTTAAAGGTTGTTTTTCCTATAATATTTTGTTGCGGAAGTGATAACAATGGCTTTATCATGTAACCTATGGTTAACAAATGATATTCAAGGATGATGTATGAAGGAAGTAATATTTGAAAATGATGTTGTTCGTCTTTATTTAAATGATATATCGTTTAAGCCTTTATTAACAAAAGCAGATGAGATTCTATATAGTCGAAAGTCTTTATTAGGCGATGCAGCGGCTAAACGTGTTCTTATTGAATCTAATTTACGTCTTGTTGTTAGCTTGGCAAAAAAATATCGCGCTTCTACCTTGTTATTGAGTGATTTAATTGATGAAGGAAATATTGGTTTAATTACAGCTGTTGAAAAATTTGATCCAGAAAAGGGTTTTCGTTTTTCTACTTATGCATCGTGGTGGATTAAACAAACTATTGAACGTGCTATTCATAATCAAAGTCGTACCATTCGATTGCCAGTACACGTATCAAAAGAAGTGAATACTATTTTACGCGCTCATCGTGATTTAATGACTAAGAATAATAATGAGCCGTCACAAGAAGAAATTGCAGATTATCTAAAGCGTGATGTGAGTGAAGTTTCCTTTTTAATGACAAATAACCAGCATGTTTTATCATTTGATCAAACATTGAATGAAGACGATAATAATTCGCTATCGTATTTTGTGGCTGATGATAATTCTAATTTAGATAAGGTATTAGAGGATAATGATCTGCAAACTATCACTAAAAAAATGTTATTTACATTAACTGATCGTGATCGTGAAATTATTTGTCGTCGTTTCGGATTGTTGGGTTATGAACCTCAGACATTACAAGAGGTTGCTGATGCTGTTGGATTAACACGAGAACGAATTCGCCAATTACAAATTAAAAATCTGACTCGATTAAAACGATCTTTAGCTAATGATCAGTGTGATATGGAAATGTTATTTTCAGTATCAGCATAAAAAGAAAATTATAGCTATTACTCTAAAATAGATGGCTGTGGTCATCTTATTTTTGATATATAGATTGATCATAAATACAGAGTTATGCTCCATATCTGCAGATTGTACTTTATATTGATAGGCATATTATAAATTTACGTACTTAGTGATAAATTTTTATCACTCATAAGTTTAGGAGTATTGTTATGCCAATTATCGATGAAGCATGTGAACATTCAGAATTACTTAATGCATTAATCTCTCGGCAATCACTATTATCTACTAATCGAATGCAATATATTGTTTATGCTGCTGCTTTGGCTTCTCAGAATAAGCATGTGTTACACACTATTCAGCATCTTGTTGGTGATATAACTATCAATCAACGTAAAGACATTCATCACGCAGTAGTAAGAATGGCTGCGACTAATACCTATTATATGGCAATTCATAGTATCGACTTAAGCTGTAATATAGCGAATGCGATGCAATTGGCACCACTAAAAGAATTAGATGTTGAAGATCTAACAAGTTATTACTACGCGTGTATTGCTGCATGTTTAGTTAACAAAGGTTATAGTTGCTTAAATAACCATATTACATTATTGCGCTCTTGTGACGAATCGGATGATTCCATTAATCTGGCACTAAGAGTAACCGCTTCAGTGTTAACAATGTGTCAATCAAGTTTTAATAATGATTACTTTCTAGATAACTAATTGATTTAAATTGAAATGATAAGATTTTATATAAAAAACCGCTAATGAATTAGCGGTTTTTTTTGAAATTAGTGGAGAGGTAAGAAGAAGAATTTTAGATATACTATAAATATATGCCGATTTTTAAGAAAGGTACTTCCAATCATTCAAATATCTCCTTATGAAATAAAGATTCAGGTAAACGATTATAATGTAAATGTATTTATTGTTATTTACGTTTAATTGAACCTAGAATAACCAATATAGATATTAAGTCTGTGGCTATTTAATGTTTAGATGTTTATTTTATAGAATAAGAAATTAATCAGATTAAATTAGTGTTATAGCCTGATGTAATAATAGAAAATCATATGATACTATTCACTGTAATTTTAGTGTTATCCCGCCATAAATATGGATATACGTTAAAAGTTAATATTAAAATCACCATTAATCGTTAATGGTATGTTGAGAGATATTGCTGTGATTGATCTATTAAAAGATATATTAGGATGGACATCAGTGGTGTTTTATATCTTAATTACTATATTTAACACGATGAAAGTTACACGTTATGCTGCTTTTGCTTCTGCAACAAATGATACAATATGGTCAATTTTGATGGGGTGGTGGCCGAAAGTGATTCTTAACTTATCGGTTACAGCAATTAATTTATATCGATATTTTAAAGATTTTACTCAAACAGCTAAAATAGTTATTCAAATGTTAGCTGCGGTAATGGTCATTGCTATATCATATATAGTTTATATTGCGATTAATGCTTTTATTGCAGAACCCACGTTAGCGGTTGGATTACAATTTGTCGATTTAGGTGTGATTGTCATTGCATTATATATGACTGAATTGAAAAAATACCGCATATTGATGTTGTTATCTGGTTTTGTTGGTATGGTTGGTTATTTTGGCAACCCTCAAATGATGGTAATTAAGGCATTAGTTATTGTTATTATGAGTTATAAATTATTTACAACTCGCAATGATACCCCAGAACAACAAGCTGCTGAAAATAAGTAAAGTTATCAAAATAAAGTAATTATTTATTACTTACTATTTATTTGTGGATATAAAAAACGCTCATTGTTTAAGACAACGAGCGTTTATTCATCATTAACTTAATTAAATATAAAGAAGTTATGTGTAAATTAGATTTCGAAGCTTACAAGTGCATCGCCATTATCTAATAATTGTTGTAGTGCTTTAGGTGTACGGCCTTGGCCTGTCCACGTTTTTTCATCGCCATTTTCATCAACAAACTTGTATTTAGCTGGACGAACTGCACGTTTTTTCTTTGCTTTTGGGATATCACCCATTAATGCGATTAATTCTTCTGGTGTAATACCTTCAGCTGCAAGCATATCGCGGTACTTCTGCAGTTTTGCTTCTTGTTCTTTATTTTCAGCTTTAGCTGCTGCTTCTTCTACGCGACGTTCTTCAACGACTTGGGTGAACTTTTGTAGACCTTCTTGTAGATCTTCAATAGACATTTCACGCGCTTGAGCTCTTAAAGAGCGTAGATTTAAAAGAGTTTCAATCATGTTATTAATTCTAAATAAAAGGAATTTTGCCTATTGTACTTAACTTTTATAATAAGACACTAAAAATAATTACCATAGTTGTAACTAAATCTCATTTTTTCTTTTTAATTGCTATTTTTAGTTATTTTTTATTAAGGGTATAAATTAAGAAAGAGGATATAGTTCTATTATTAGAATGAAAATAATTAGAAAAATGTAAGTAGTTATCGTGATAACGACATAGTCTAGTATTTAGACTATGTATATATGTCACTTCAATGCTACCAAAGGATAAACAAATATAAGCATGATTAGAAATAGAGATTTAACTACTATTATCGATAATGTTGCATATATTCTTGCTTAAGAGACATGCTAAATAGCATATAATTTTATTATTACTTTATTTCTAGTAAGTGATGATTGAGATTATATGTTTCTATTTGTAACTGTATGGTAATTGTTTTGCTTGTTAATTCATCTATACATTATTATTTGCGCAAATAATTGATTAATTTAAGATTAATAAAAAAAATTCATCGTTACCATTACCGTTATCGTTTGTGTCTTTAGTGTTAAAAGAACATCATATATGTAACTTTTCATGGATGATATATAGCAGTAAGGATATCGTTTGAATACATTACGTAAAAATTTCGAATTAATTGATAAGCCCACATTCTTTGGGGCTTTAACAATGCTGATTTTGGTGGTAGTTCCGCTTCTTTTATTTCCTAAAGAAGGTGCAGAGTGGATTGCCGTTGCTAAAACGTTTATGACAGATACTCTGGGTTTTTTATATTTAGCGCTTGGTATGGCTGCTTTTTTCTTTATGATCTACATTGTTTTTTCTGACATCGGTCAAATTAAATTAGGTGATGCAGATGAAGCGCCTGAATTTAAAACCGCATCATGGGCTGCGATGTTATTTTGTGGTGGTATCGGTGCCAGTATTTTGTACTGGGGTGCTATTGAGTGGGCTTATTATTATCAAAGTCCACCGTTTCAATTAGAACCCGGCAGTGAAGAAGCGGTACGCTGGGCTGCAACTTATGGTGTATTCCATTGGGGACCTATTGCATGGTGTATTTATCTTGTACCCGCAGTGCCAATTGCTTATTTCTTTTACGTACGTAAACAACCTGTATTAAAAGTATCTGCTGCATTAATGCCCGTTATTGGTGAAGCACGTAGCCATGGTTGGGTGGGTAAAGTTATTGATGTGTTGTTTATTTTTGGTTTGCTTGGTGGCGGTGCTACAACACTCGGTCTGGCGGCACCATTAATTACAGAAGGGGCTCATTATCTCTTTGGTACGCCTAAAAATACTCAAACACAAATTATAGTATTACTGCTATGTACTTGTATTTTTGGTTACTCTGCTTATGCCGGTATGGAAAAAGGCATTAAAGTACTGAGTAATATTAACTTCTGGGGTGCGTTAGGTTTACTGACTTTTATTCTTATTGCTGGCCCAACGATTTTCATGCTAGAAACGGGCTTAGATTCATTAGGTCGTATGCTTTCTAATTTCTTCGTTATGGCAACATGGGCTGAACCTTTTGGTGGCTATGGTACGTTTGAAGATACTCACTTCCCACAAGATTGGACTATTTTCTATTGGGCATGGTGGTTAGTCTTTGCGCCAAGTATGGGCTTATTTATCGCTCGTATTTCACGAGGTCGTACAATTAAGCAAATGGTGACTGGCTCTATCTTCTTTGGTTCTATGGGGTGTTTCTTATTCTTCATGGTATTAGGTAATTACGGTTTATCACTACAATTATCAGGAACGCTTGATGTTGTTGGTATTTTGAATGCAGAAGGCGCAACTAAAGCAATTTTCTCTATTCTTGAGCAATTGCCGTTTAGTACCATTGTTATTGCTGTATTTACACTGTTATGTTTAATTTTTACAGCAACAACGTTTGATTCAATTTCATATATTCTTGCTTCTGTTGTTCAAAATGATGTTACAGAAGAGCCTATGCGTTGGAACCGTTTGTTCTGGGCGTTTGCAATGTCATTTATGCCCTCTGTTTTGATGTTTATGGGTGGATTAGAAACACTACAAACGGCGGCTATTGTGGGTGGTTTACCTCTGTTATTCATTACTGTCATGCTAATGATTTCAGCTGTAAAAGCAGCATCACTTGATTTAAGTCATCAAGATGGTTACGAAGATCCAGTGATTAATATTAATATTGAAGAACTGCCAGATGTTGATCCATGGTCAAAAGAAGGGATGGCATTAGCGAAGTTTGAACAATTAAAAGATATAGCGATTGAAGCTGCAAACACTGAGCGTGATGCATTGAATGCAATCTGGAAGATTAAGAAAACCATTCGAGCAGAAGCATTGGCGCGTGGTGATAGTGGTGCAGATATGGGTGATGTTCCTCAGGAATTAGCTGATGAGTTGCACCGTCTAACCGCAGAAGCAATGGTGGCAAAAGAAGCTAAACTGGAAGCATCAGAATTAGCTCAAGAAGCTCGAATATTCTTTAATGATATTATTAAACAGAAAGAAGAAATTTCAGAGCTTGAAGAACAAAAAGCATAAATATCATTAAGTAAGGTGAGAAAATAATTATAAGGTGATCTTCGGATCGCCTTTTTTTGTTTGATGTTTTTATGGTTATAAGCGGTAAATAATACAATATGCATCATAAATAATAAACTTTTAGAAAAGATGTTTTTACCAAATAGCGGTTATGGATGCTGATAATAAGATTATTATTAAAGATCTCTCGATAACAATAAATTTTATTTTATGAAAAAAGCATCACCTTCGGTAACCACTAAATTATCACTCCTTTCTAAAACTCTTTTGATAATTAATCTTATTTTCTTGATCTCTGATTTTAGTCTTTTTATTCTATATGGCAGTATCTTGGCTCTAATCTGTAGTTGGTTAATGATGGCAAATATTGTCTCTATTCGATATAAAATTAATACACTTTATAAAAGTCATATTATTATTGGATATCTTCGCTGAGCTTTTATTCCTTTTTCTGTAGTACGAGATGCTAAGCGTCATTATCAATCATGATATAAGTCGGATTATGAGATTAACGTACCACGACGTTATTGGACACATCAAACAGCACTGTGTTGGCTAATACCACTGAAGGTGGGATCAATGAATTCTTGCATCAGTTAGTTCTTGATTGGTATAAGCAAGATAGTTCTAGTGGCTGGAGTGATCATGGATAAATGGATAATGTCGGTGATATTTACGTTTTTTTTATTGATAGTGCAACAAAGTAAGTGCAAATGCTAAACTGTCGCTTATTTCATTGAGTAATTACAAAAAGGTAGTGTGATGAACCCGATTATTGCGTTGTTGAAAGAGAATAATATTAGCGATGAGCAGATCAATAATATATTCCAGATGCTAACTCAAAACCCTTTGGCAGCAATGGCAACGATTAGCCAATTAGGTTTACCGCAAGATAAACTGCAAATGCTAATGGCACAAGTAATGCAAAATCCTGCATTAATTAAAGAAGCTGTTGAAGAGTTAGGTTTAGACTTTTCAAAAGTAGAAGCAGCGAAAGAGCAACTACAAAAATAAGTTGACTGATAACAGTATGTTTAAGGCCGTATAAAACCCGTATATTAAGTGGTTTTAACGGCCTTTTTTATAATTGCTGAATGAGTTCCTCCCGTTAGGAAAAAGATTATGTTCCCGTATTCCACCGTTGAACAATTACGTTATGGTCGCGTTACTGGCCAAGATTATTTTTTCCGTACCGGTATTGAAAAATCGATAACAAAGAAGGTTAACGTAACAGCATTAGGATTTGCAGGTGATGAGCAAGCTGAGCGTTTTCATGGCGGTTTAGATCGCGCAGTACTGCAATTTGATAGTAATCACTACGTGCAGTTACAACATATATTTCCTGAATCTGCACCATTGTTTGTCGATGGCGGTTATGGTGAAAATTTAGTGGTTGCGGGCATGAATGAGCATAACGTCTGTATTGGCGATAAGATCACTATTGGCTCCGTTGTATTAGAAGTTACTCAGCCAAGACAACCTTGTTTTAAGCTTAATCATCGTTTTAATGAACCCACTATTGCACGCTATTCACAACATAACAGTAAAACAGGCTGGTTTTATCGTGTATTGAAAACAGGTGATATTCATCAAGGCGACTCAATACAGGTTATTGAACGGCCTTATCCACAATGGACAATTGCCAATGTGCAGCATTATCTTTATATCGAAACCGACAATGTAACAGCAACAACGGCACTTGCTACCTTGCCTGAATTAGGCGAGGAGGTGAAAAAGGTTTTTCAGCGTCGTTTAATCGTTAACGAGATTGAAGATTGGAATTCACGACTTGAAGGATTAATTAAATTAGAAATGCGAGTGGTAAAAATTGTTGATAAATCAGCCACGATAAAGCGATTCTATTTAAGTCGAACTGATCTTGGCGCTTTGCCTCCGTTTAGTGCTGGTGCACACGTCACCGTGAAGTTACCTAATGGTTTAAAACGTGCTTATGCTCTGTGTGACTCTGCTATTGAAGGGGTCTATCAAATTGAGGTTCAACGTGCTTGTGATAGCCAAGGTGGTTCGCAATACATGCATGAACAGGTGAATATTGGTGATGTATTATCAGTTTATGAGCCAGTAAATGAAAAAATACTATAATCGCTTGTAGACTACGTTGTTAATGGTTGCATCTAATTTATAGAGATAAAAAGCCTTCAGTGAAGGCTTTTTAAGTTAGCGTATTCACGTCTATATTTTAGAAAATTGATAGGTACGGTAACCACCAATAAGATTACGTGCTTTAAAGCCATTATTGACTAATTGACGATAAGCAACATTACCCCGTAAACCAACCTGACAATAAACAACGATTTCTTTATCTTTTGGTAATTCGTGCATGCGGTGGCGTAATTCATCGACTGGAATATTTATCGCATTACCAATATAGCCTTGTGTGCTTAATTCGCCCGGATTACGTACATCAAGTAATATTTGATTTTCAGTTAAGTTATCTATCTCATCAAAATGGATCGGCGTTGCATCGCCATTGATGATATTGTTCGCAACAAAAGCCGCTTGATTAATGACGTCTTTAGCGCTACCAAAAGGTGGAGCATACGTTAATTCAATATGTTGAAGCTGATCAACCGTCATTCCTGCTCGTTGAGCAACGGACATAATATCAATACGCTTATCAATGCCATCTTTACCGACGGCTTGCGCTCCTAAAATTTTCCCTGTTATTGGGTCAAATAACATTTTAAAAGAGACTGTTTCAGCCCCAGGGTAATAACTGGCGTGACTGGCTGTGTGGACATAAACTTTTTCAAAATTAATGCCGTCACGTTTTAATTGTTTCTCATTTTTTCCTGTTGCGGCAATGGCTAAATCAAAGACTTTACAGATTGATGTACCTTGAGTTCCTTGGTAACTATCATGACGGCCTAGCATGTTATTTGCAGCTATTCGACCTTGACGGTTGGCAGGCCCAGCAAGAGGGACGACGGTTTGTTGTTGAGTAACGAAATCAGTTTCTTCAATTGCATCACCAACAGCAAAAATAGCTGGGTCACTTGTTTGCATTTGTGCGTTTGTTTTAATGCCACCGACTAGTCCAATCTCTAAACCAGCGTCTTTCGCTAACTGGGTTTCAGGGCTAACGCCAATAGCCATAATGAGGATGTCGGTTTGTAATGAATCACCATTACTTAATGATAAGGTTAAACGATCATTAGTTTTTGTGTCTGGAGTAAATTGAACGTCGGTTAGTGCCGTGTTAAGACGTAAATCAATCCCTTTATCGCGAATTTCAGCATGTGCAAACCCTGCCATTTCACGATCAACGGGCATCATTACTTGATCAGAACGTTCTAATAAGGTTGTTTTGATCCCTCGCTGGTGGAATGCTTCCATCATTTCTAAACCAATAAAACCACCACCAACAACCGTCGTATGGTTAACTTTATTGATTTCAATCGCTTGGATAATGCGATCCATATCTGTAATATTTCGTAACGAATAAGTTAATGGGTTATTGATACCAACAATGGGCGGGATAATAGGATTAGCACCAGGGCTTAATAATAAAAAATCATAACTTTCAGTATATTGAGTGTTATCGATCAACGTATTTATTGTTACTGTTTTATTTTTTCGATCAATACTTACCACTTCACTCATGGTACGAACATCAACATTAAAGCGTGCCAAGAAACTTTCAGGTGTTTGTAATAACAGTTTATTTCTATCTTTGATATCGCCACCAATATGGTACGGCAAGCCACAATTAGCAAAAGAGATAAATGGACCACGTTCAAACATGATTATTTCTGCGGTTTCACTCAAACGACGTGCTCTAGCTGCTGCTGAAGCTCCCCCTGCAACACCACCTACGATTATAATTTTTGACATATCACTGACTCCAATATTAAGACTTACCATACTATACGACAATATATTAGACTTTACTAATAAAGCTTATGCTAAATTAGCGTTATCTAATATTGTGGGTTATAGTTAGACCTTATCTCTAATGTTCTTATTAAGAAGCGATAAAAATGCAATTAGATAAAATGAAACAACAGGCAACGGAAGTTGCAGATTTATTGAAAACAATGACACATCCGGAAAGATTAATCGTACTTTGTCAGTTAATGGATGGAGAAATGAGTGCCAATCAATTGCAGCTTAATTCAACATTAAGTCAATCTGCCTTTTCACAACATTTAGCAATATTAAGAAAAAATAATATTGTAAAAATCCGAAAAGAAGCACAATCAGTTTTTTATTCCTTAGCTGATCCGCGTATTAAAGCACTTATAACCAGTTTCCATGATATTTTTTGTGATCAAGATTAAGGTGAGGTGAGTATGACTTTTCAAATACCTTGGCAGTCATTTTTTGGTGGTATGTTACTTGGGTTATCTGCCGTTATATTGATGTTATTTATTGGTAAGACAGCAGGAATCAGTGGCATTATTAATGGCGTAATTAAGAGAGATAAACAAGAATTAGGGTGGAAAATCGCATTTTTAGTTGGAATGGTTTTAAGCGTATTTATCTTATCTCCCTTGGGCGTAATGTTGCCGACTATTAGCGAACCTAATATAGGTATTGTTTTAATTGCGGGTTTATTGGTTGGTTTTGGTACGCGGTTAGGTAATGGATGCACGAGTGGTCATGGTATTGTTGGCATGGGACGTTTTTCTAAACGTTCAATTTATGCAACCTGTATGTTTATGATTTCAGCCATTATTGTTGTATTTATTCGTCGTTTATTAGGTGATTTATAATGAGCAGCTTAAAGATAAACCGTATTGTTGTTGGTGCTATTGCTGGGATTATATTTGGTTCTGGAATGATTATTTCAGAAATGGTTAATCCGCATAAAGTTATCGCTTTTTTAGACATTTTTGGTCAATGGGATCCAAGCCTTGCCTTTGTGATGATAGGGGCTCTGCTTGTGTTTGCACCTTGTTATCATCTGATTATAAAAAAACGTAAAACAGCCATTAATGGCGATACAATAGCGCCTAAAAATAGTAATAAGATTGATGCTAAATTAACGGTTGGTGCCATTGTTTTTGGTATTGGTTGGGGACTGGCTGGTTTTTGTCCCGGTCCTGCAATCACTAATTTAGGCGGTGGTAATTATGCGGTCTTTGCTTTTGTTGCTGCTATGATTTTAGGTATGGTTATTGCCAATAAATATTTAGCATCAAGATCCTAGTGAATCAGCGATCTGGTTTTTTACTTTAATAATATAAGAGGAAGATGATGAAAAAGTGGATAATATTGGTCTTTGTGATCATACTTGGAACAGGTGTTTTTTACACGGTAGCACGTACAGAACCGCCTATAACATTAAAAGAACTTGCAACTCAACCTCAGCAATGGCAAGTCAAAGTACCCGATACAACGGCGAGTATTCATTTAAAATCCATAAAACAATTACAACAACAACCTTATCTTATGGGGGAGTATCAAACACCTGATGGCGCTGATAATACAACAATTTACCTTGATGCTAATCAGGCTGTTCAGCAAGGTAAGTATATAGCGACATCTTTTGTAACCACGAATTCGGGTAGTGGTACATTTTACTATTTATCCGTATTTGAACAGCACAATAAAAAACTTGAAAATCTGACCAATGTGTTTATTGGCGATCGAATTAATATAGAAAAAATTGCCATTGTTAACAATAATCCGCTAATGATTAAAATTGATTATAAAACGCATGGTGAAAACACACCTTATGCTCTACCTGCTGACGTTGCGAAATCACAAATATATCAATTAAAAGATAATCAATTAGTGCTACAAAAATAATTGCCATTGTTATTTTAAAGACTATTTTTATTCTTTATTTCCCAATAGCCAATATTTATAAATATTGGCTATTTTATATTTTCAATAAAAATGAACAATAATGACTTATCAATAAATGTTATTTATCGTTATGATGAATAACATTGTAAATAAATCTAGATAAAAGTGTTTTTATGCTGCTTTTGTTTGATTGCTAAGTGTTTAAATCTATTTTTATTGATTAAAGCAGTTGTTAAGTGTGAGTAACTTATATATTGATAAGATTTATATCTGAATGACAATTAATGTCAATAAACATGTTGACCATATAATGTTTATCATAGAGAATAAATTCCAATTAAGTATGATTGGTTGTGGAGATGTATAAAAAATAGCAAATAAACATTATTCTTCTATTAAAAATGAATTTATATATGATAAAAAAAATACTAATCTTATTCGTAGGATTTAATAGTATTCCTGTTTTTTCGAATGATTTGTTAGGAAATCAATTATTTTCACCTATATCAGAATCTCGAAGAGCTTTGCAAAATAATAATCGTGAGATTGAACAATTATCTGATAAGGGGCAAACGGAACGTTTAATCAAAAATAAGGAAGAAAAAAAACTAATAGCTGAAAATATATTACCTGATTCTAGTATGTGTTTAGAAATAAGTAATGTTTTTTTACAAGGAATCACCTTACTTGATAATGATGATTTAGATAGAATAACAGCCTTACCTACTCAATGCATTACAACTAAAGACTTAAATACATTAGCTCGTGAACTAACACAGATCTATATTAATAAAGGCTATATTACTTCTCGTATTGAATTTATTCAGCCTAATGATCAAGGTGAACTTGGGGTTCAGGTTATTGAGGGTTTTATTGAAGGAATAAAAGGAAGTGATCATAAGGTTAATCCTTATTTTATCTTTCCTGGTTTTATAAATAAACCATTGAGATTGCAGGACCTAGACCAAGGTTTAGATCAGGCTAATCGTCTTCAATCAAATCAAGTTACATTAGATATATTACCAGGAAAGTATAAAGGTGGATCAATTATTATTCTTAATAATAAGTATAGTTCGCCATGGTCAGCAATTGCTAGTATAGATAATTATGGACAAGAAAATACAGGGAAATGGTTGAGCAGAGCAACATTCTCTGTTGATAGTCCATTAGGTATATCGGATTTTATAAGTTTGAATGCAAGTACAACGTTAGAGCCATATTCAAATAAATATAGTAGAGCGTATAACTTATTTTATTCATTACCTTATGGGGATTTTACATTCAGTAGTTTTTATAGTTATTCAGAATATCTAATAAAGCAACCGCTTCAAAATACAATTATTACACTTAGTGGAGAAACACAACAATATGGAATTAAAAGTGATTATTTATACTATAGAGATCAAAATGATTTATTAACTATTAGCGGGCAATTAGCGAATAAACAAGTAAAGAACTTTTTATTAGACTCTTTGCTTTTTGTTAGTAGTCCTGAATTGACTGTTCTTGAGCTAAGTTTAAATCATTCTCATATTTTTTCTACTAGTGTTTTAAGTTCTAATTTAAGTATAGAAAGAGGATTATCAATATTTGGCTTCGATGATAAAAGAAATATCATTGATAATGAATTTAGTAAGCTAAAGTTATCATTTAATTATAGTTACAGCTTTAGTGTATTTGATTCTATTTACCAATCAAATAATCAATTATTTGCACAATATAGTCCTAATGTACTACCAGGTATTGAGTGGTTAAGTTTAACCGATCGATCTGCTGTACGTGGTTTTAGCAATACGAGTATTTCTGGCGATAACGGATGGTATTTACGAAATACATTATCTCATTATTATTTTATAAATAGTGCAGTAATTCAACCACGATTAGGTATTGATGTTGGACAAGTATATCCACATGGTGAAAGTCAAGGTAACTCAACAGTTATTGGTATGAGTACTGGAATTTCACTTAATTATAAAAAAATTATGTTTGATATGGATATCAGTCATGGAAAAGTTGTGTCGGGATTAGTTTCTAAAAATGAACCAATCACGGCATTATTTAATGTTACTTATAAAATATAAGAAATAGGAAAATAAGAATGAAAAAGAAAAAATTCATATTATCGCCATCAAGTAAAGTGACAGTCGCTATTACGCTTGCAATGATTTCGATACCAACTTACGCTGCCGGGATTATTTCAGGAACAGGTGGTCCACAAGTCTCTACGGCATCAAATGGCGCTGAAATTGTTAATATTGTTAAGCCGAATCAAAATGGTTTATCACATAACCAATACAACCAATATAACGTTAATAAACCAGGAGTCGTACTTAATAACTCACTCATTGCAGGTCAATCACAACTTGCTGGAAAACTTGGGGCAAACCACAATTTACAAGGCCAAACGGCCAACATCATTTTAAATGAAGTGATAACTCGTAATCCTTCATTATTGCTCGGTAAACAAGAAATTTTCGGTATGGCTGCTGATTATGTATTAGCTAACCCTAATGGTATTACTTGTGATGGTTGTGGTTTTATTAACACCAATCGCTCCTCTTTAGTTGTGGGTAATCCCGTGATTGAAAATGGAAAATTAGAAAAATATCAGACAAATAATCAAAATAAATTACGGGTTAACGGTGAAGGATTAACAACCTCAACTATTTTAGATTTAATCGCGCCAAGTATTTCTGTTAATGGACGAATTCAAGCTAAAGAGATTAATGCAATTACGGGTCATAATGATGTATCTCGTGATACGTTAACCATTACGGAGAGAAAAGGTCTGCCTCATGCAATAGATAGTTATTATCTTGGAAGTATGCAAGCAGGTCGTATTCGAATTATTAATACTGATACAAGTAACAGCGTTAATCTTGAAGGGCAACTTAAAGGTAAAGATATTGTTTCTGTTGATACTAAAGGTAATTTACTACTGACAGCATCAAATATTGAAGGTGATAATATTGATTTGAAAGGTCAAAAAATTCGTTCACAGGGCAAAATAACAAGTAATACAAATAAATATTATGGTGCGAAGAACTATCAGAATTACCGTGGTGGCATTGATATTAATGGACAGACTGATAGCCAACAACTAAAGAAAACAGCATTAGTTGGTAAAAATATTAGTATTATTGCGGCTAAAGATAATCATCTTACAGCAACGCTAATTCGTGGTGATGATGTTTTAATTAAAGGTGGTGATGTACTACTCGATAATCATAAAACTATAAACAAAAAGAGAAATACGAATAATAATTGGTATTATTCTCAGACGAATTACGCAACAACGACAGCAGAAAAAACACAACAGCATAGTACTGTTGTTGAAGCGAATAAAACCGCTAATCTAATTTCAACTCAAGGTGACATCACACTTATCGGATCAAAGGTAAAAGTAGGTGAGTCTTTAGCACTTAATTCTGCTCGTGATATTACTTTATCTGGCGTTATAGAAAAGGAGAAAAATAGTCATAATAGAAATTTACGTAATCATACATCAAGTCTGATTACTGGACATTTTCATGATAGTAATGAGGCAGAAACCTTAAAATCATCTGAATTAATTTCTGATGGCGGGCTAGGGGTTAATGCGCAGCAGAGTGTACGATTAAATGCTGCTAAAATTCAGTCTAAGCGTGATTTGATTATTAATGCGAAGAAAAAAATCGATATTAATATTCAAAAAACAGCCAACAATAAAACAACAAAAAATGATAAAACCTATTGGGGAGGGATCGGTGGCGGTAACAATCAAAATAATAGTAATAACAGCACGATTAGTCACCGTTCTGAAATATTATCAGGCGAGCATTTATTAGTATCAGCAGATGACGGCATTAATATTACTGGAAGTAAGGTTTCAGGTAAAAGCGGTGGGTTTGTTCAAACTAAAAATGGTGGTTTGCGAATTGATAATGGAATAAGCACATTTACTGATAACGTCGATAGTCGTAATGGTACTGCGTTTAATATTACTAAAAACTCAAATAAATCGACGCATAATACTCAAACTGTTCATAGTAGTGAATTAGTGTCTGACGCTAATTTAAAATTATTAAGTAAAAAAGATATTAATGTGGTCGGAAGCCTTGTCAAAAGTGCAGGCACTTTAGGTATTGAATCATTAGGCTCTATTAATATTACAGCCGCAAAGCAAGAAGAACAGTTAGATCAAACGAAAACTAAACTAGCTATTGATGCTTATGCTAAAGAGAGCGGTGATAAACAGTATAAAGCGGGTTTACGTATAGAACATACAACAGAAACAGATCAGACGCATAAGACGAAACATGTTGGTTCGTCATTAGAAGGTGGAAGTATTGACGTTGCTGCACAAGGTGATGTTAATTTCAACGGTTCTACACTAAAAACTACTAAAGATAATGCCAATATTAGTGGTGAAAATGTTTCATTTTTAGCAGAAAAAGATAAAACAAATACGACTAAGACTAAAGATACCATCGGTGGTGGTGCGTATTATACCGGAGGAATTGACAAAGCAGGCTCAGGCTATGAGGCTGGATTCTCTAAAGAAAAAAGTGAATTATCCAAGGAAGATGCCTTGGTATCAAAAACAGATATTGCAGGTAGTTTGATTGTTAATGCTAAAGATAAGCTGACACAAGAAGGTGCTGAACATCAAGTAAACGATCAATATAAAGCAACGGCAAAAAATGTTGATAACTTAGCCGCTATTAGCAAAAACGAAACAAAAATAACGACGTCATCGGGTGGAATCGATATTGGTACTAATATTAATTACAGCGGAGTGACTCGACCAGCAGAAAAAGCCATTAAAAGTGTTGGGAAAGGAGACATTGGTGGTGCTATCGATAATATTGGAAAGACAGGAACACCAAACCTTGGTCTAGATGTTGGTATCAAAGGACAAACGTCTGAAAATAGTAAAGATTCAACAACGGCATCGGTGACTAACATTATTGCTGGCTCATTAGATATTAATGCTAAAGAAACTGTGAATGATGAAGGAACCCAATATAAAGCCAATCGTGGTGATTATAAATTAACGGCTAATCAGCATATAGATCAAGCGGTCGAGAATACTCAACACGAAATGAATAAAGAAACACATGGTTCTGGTGGTCTTCGTGTTTATACGACGACAGGTAAAGATTTAACGATTAATGTTCAGGGTGAGGGCGGAAATTCTTCATTCGAGAATAAAAATTCTCAGGCGGTAACGGGCTCTATTGTAGCTAAAAAAAATATTGATATTAATGTTACTAAAGACGCTATTTATCAAGGTGTAAATATCACATCTTAAAATGGTTCAACGCAGATAACAGCAGGAAGAAATGTTAAATTTGAACAAGCGAATAATACCAACTCTTCATCGTCTGATAAAACAAGTGCCAATGCATCTGGATCAATAGGTACAAATCCTAATGGTAAAACGATGGGGTTAGGACTTGGTGGCGGTATCGAAAAAACATCGTCAGAAACTAAAAATGCCATTACAGGTTTAATCTCTTCTGGTGGTAATCTGGACGTTGTGTCCGGAAATGATATTAATTTCCAAGGTACAAAAGTAAACAGTAATAATGACATATCAATTGTCGCTAAAAATAAAGTAAATGTTGGCGCTGCTGAATCTACATACACCAATAAAGAGAACAATATTTCAGGTAAATTGAATCTTGGTGGTGGTAGTAACGAGACTAAAAAGGACTCAGGTAGTAATGCTTCCATCGGCGGTGCTGTAAATCTTGCATTTAAAGATGAAACATTGGTTAAACGACAGGGCTCTGAATTAAGCAGTAATAATAAAATTAGTATCAATGCAGGATCGAATGATAACGATGCTATTCATGGGGTGGGTAACCAAGTTAAGAGTAAAAATATTACTTTAACGGCGAATAAAGGCGGTATTATTCTTGAATCAGCACAGACAACAGAGCATAAGAATAATTGGGATGTAGCCATAAATGGTAATGCGGTTGTTGGTCAGTCATTTAAAAAAGATGGTCAAGGTAAAGTCGATCCTAATAGTGGTTCAGACACACATAATTTAAATGCTGGGTTAAGCGTGGGTGTTGATAAACTGGATAAACAAATCAACCAGAATGCTAAGATCGACGCAGATAATATTACTATTATAAGTCAAAAAGATACCCGTATTGCTGGCGGAGTACTCAATGGCGGTAAAATTAATGGCGATATTGGTGGTAATTTAAATATTGAAAGTCGTAATGATAGCGAGCATAAAGTTAGTGTTAATGTTGATACGGGTATTGGGCACACTAATACTAAATTACCGAGTATCACAACTAAATTATCTAAAGCTGGCACTGCACATTACTCTAAACCATTGAATGAAAAATTAAATAGTGTCGTCGAGTCTGGTGCTGGTCAGGTGACTGAAAAATATAATGCGTTTGCTCGTCGCCATGATAAATCACAAGATACCGCAGGCACCGTAAGTTTTAATAAGGCACAAGACAAAGTAACATTACCAGAAAAAATAATAGAAAAAGCACCGGAAAAAACCGCATTGTGGGATCGTGGTGCGCGTACCATTGGTAATGGTGTGAAAAGTGCTTTGGTTGAAGATAAAATAAAAGGTCGTAGTGGGCATGCTGGTTTCAGTTTTGATGTTGTGAATAATAATCTAGTTACTGAACAATCAGTAATTCATGCTGAAAATGGGGTGGATCTTAACATTAAAGGTGGCACTAATCTTACGGGAGCAAAAATAAGTACTAATAATGGTGGAGTATTGATAGGTGATTCTAAAGTCATCAATAAAGATATGCATGGATATAACCATAATTATGGTGCGAGTTTAGATGTTCCATTTACCGTTGGTGGTGTTTTAAATACGATTACTAAAGGTATTATCAAAGGTGAATCACCAATAACAGCGTCTGTTAATATGAATAAAACAATAGCAAGCGCTGGTATTATGATTAAATAATATTAAATTTTTTAAAAAGTAAATATATTCGGCTTTACTGATCGTTATTAATACAATTAATTGATTTAGTCATATTCAAGTATGATGCTGATGAGTTTATTTTAAATATAAAGGCCACATAAAAGTGGCCTTTATTTATGGTTATTTTTTAATATTATAAATGCCATAGTATTAGAATTGAAGACTGTAAGATTTCATCTATGGTTTAACAATCCAGATATAGGAGGCTTGAGCTAGTCATGTGACTAACTCAAAATTGGATAGAAACGTGTTTAAGGTTTGTTTTATTTAGGTAGGTATTAGGATAAGTAAAGGTATATTCGAATTTTTAGCATCACCCTTCATGATCTTTTCAATATTTATTTATAATAAGGTGGCTTGGGCTTATCCAACACTTCGGATAGGTGTCGGCTGCGCGACACATATCCTTATTTTTCAGGTCACTTGGCGATTATTTTGGCAAAGATGTAATAGATTATACTTGTCAATAACGCACCTACTATGAAAGGCAAGGTGAGATCGAGTTAGAGATTATCAAACTAACATTAAATAACCTGTGAGAATAAAAGGCTACTTAATAGTAGATATCACTTTTTTAATAATTTAATTAAATTAGATTGTGCTTTTGAAGATTGAAGATAGTTATTAACATCTGAATTTAACTTATATAAAAAAGCATTAATATTTTTAGAAAAATAATCTTTTTTATGACCTTGTTTGTTGTTAATCATATAATCTATCAAATCCAAAACTTTTACTTTATAAATTGAAATTGTTTCTACCGTTGTCCCTGATTTTTTGGTTATTTCAATATTTTCTTTTGTCAACTGGAACTTAACCTTATTTTCAGCCACTAGCTTTGGTAAGCTTCGTTTTGATAAATTAACAATACTATTTAATTTTGATGTTATTAAATTACTTCGTGGATAATCAAGAATATTAATTATTTTTGAAACCATATCTAATTTTTCAAGATAACTGCTTTCATATAGAGAAATTGTTTGAACTCTAAATTTATTGGAGTGTATATCTTTTGAGCTAATCTTATATTCAAAAGTATTATATCCCAAAATAATATATAAAAGATCGTCATCAAAAAAATCATACGATGCTTTTATTTTTGAATTTTTAAGTACAAGTGAAACAAATAACTTATAAAATGATGGTGTATCAATATCTTTAACAAAAGAGAGTACATTTTCAAAGGATGAATCATAGTTATTTATAATTAATTCATAAAATTCAGTTTTTAAGCTGGAGTCTAAATCGGATATTTTCCTTGCGGCATGATATTCAAGGATTGTTTTATGGATGAAAGAAAAAAAATCACCATCACGCTTTAATAAACTAGTTTTATCGACTATATCAATATGTGATAAGTCATTATGCTCATTGATACCAAGAGATTCGCATGATTCAGAAAAAACTTTTCTTAAATAATCTTCTGAAAGAACAAGAGGAGCTTTTAAAACAATCATATGAAAACAAGCATGACAGAATACATTGTGTAATTCATGATTAGTTAAACCTGATTTAGATTGTCGCGTTAGAAACTTAAATCTATCATGTTTATTTATAATGATAGAAAATAATTGACCATAAAATTCAGCTAATGTCTTTGGTTCTGAATCTAATGAACTATAAACTAGTATGAAAATATCCACAATTATTGGAGTTAAAAGTATACTTCCAATTTCTTCTTTTGATTTAGCTGCATCTTTTAATAATTCTTTATATTTCTTGTCGATGTTTTTATTTATATCTATTATATTAAAAACATCATCTAATGTTAGATCTAATAGATTAGCATTTCGTGATGAATCTAGAGATAAAGTTACTTCAGTACCAGGTCTTGTTGTAACAATTGTCTGACAATCATATTTTGAATAGCAATCATTTATAGCCTTTAGTGCTAACTGTCTATATTCATCTTTTACTTCATCAAAACCATCAAAACATACTAATAGTTTATTAAACTGTAAGAGATAAATAATAGTTTCACTTGGAATACTCACACCAAATCTGTCAAACTCTAAACTTATAATTTCGCACACATTATTGTGTTTATCCCAGTCTATATCCCGAAGAGTTATTATTAGTGGGATTCGACCGTTTTCTTCATTTAACTCCTTTTGTACCAACTTTCTTATAATTGTTGTTTTTCCTTGTCCAGCTTTACCTATGACACAAGTTATTTTCCTATTCACAAGTGTAAAAGATTCATCAACTAAGTTTTTTTGTCCATTATCACAAAAAACAAACTTTAGCGGGTGATAAATATCATCAATGTGAACATCTACATTATCAGAGTTAATTGTTTTAAACTTTAGATATCTATCTATAACCTTTTCTTCCAGAATAGCTCGTTTTTCAGCATCATTAGGTATAATAATTGAGCTTAATGCATTAGAGATTTCAACATCTCTATTTCTAATTTCAAGTAATTTATCTAATTTTTTAAATAATAGTCCAGAAACATACTTTCCTGTCTCTGTCTCAATAGTTTTAGTTAAAAATGAATCGGTATTAGACATACTTTCTATATCCATATAAATGCTAAAAATTAAATTACCAAAATAAAATACAGCATAAAGGCATTAATAAATAGATAAAATCAACTGTGCTTTTGCACCTAAATAACATTCATTACACTTTCTTGCGCAAAAAACAGGATAATAAAAAACTCATTTTTAAACCGCAAGATTAAAATTATTATTAAAACTAATCCAAAATAACGTTAATACAATATAAATGAGTATTTGATCTAACAAGTTTTGGGGCAAAAACGAGCTAACTTGATTGTTAAACGCTTTAAGGTTCCAACATTCTGTAAATAGATTCTCTATCGCTCTCGCGGGCATTCACTGTAGGGAATGGCAGTTGTTGTTAAAAAAAAGATAATAAAAAAGCCAGAGTAAGATCATTATCTTTCTCTGGCTTTATATAGCGTTTAAGGCTGTTCAATAATATTTATTGAAAAATATTAAGCTTACTCTTTACCGTAAACGTTATTTTCTTGTTCTTGAACACGGATAAACGTTGTACGCTTAGTTAATTCTTTTAGCTGTGCAGCACCTAAATAAGTACAAGTAGAACGTATACCGCCCATGATGTCTTGAATGGTGAAATTTACAGAACCACGGTAAGGCAATAATACTGTTTTACCTTCAGCTGCGCGGTATGTAGCGACACCACCAGAGTGCTTGGACATTGCGCTCTGGCTCGACATGCCGTAGAACTTCATGAATTGCTTGCCGTCTTGCTCAATGATTTCACCGTTACTTTCAGTGTGGCCTGCAAGCATACCGCCAAGCATTACGAAATCAGCACCGCCACCAAAGGCTTTTGAAACATCACCCGCACATGAACAACCGCCGTCACCAATAATACGACCACCTAGGCCGTGAGCAGCATCTGCACATTCGATGATTGCTGAAAGTTGTGGGTAACCAACACCAGTCTTAACACGCGTAGTACATACAGAGCCTGGGCCAATACCTACTTTAACAATATCAGCACCCGCAAGAATAAGCTCTTCAACCATATCACCCGTAACCACGTTACCCGCACTGATTACTTTATCAGGAAATTGTGCGCGAACACGTTCAACGTACTCGACAAGGTGCTCAGAGTAACCATTGGCAATATCAATACAGATAAAGATAATGTCATCGGTTAGCGCCATGATGTCTTTGGTTTTTTGGAAATCGGCGTCAGATGTGCCTGTTGAAACCATGATGTTATTTAACACTGAGGCATCGTTAGCATTAATGAATTCGGCCCATTGCTCAACAGTGTAATGTTTGTGAATTGCGGTCATTACTTTGTGTTGTGCTAATGCGATAGCCATATCAAAACTACCGACTGAATCCATATTAGCAGCAATAATTGGCACACCAGACCATTGACGACCACTATGTTTGAATGTAAAATCGCGGGTTAAGTCAACTTGAGAGCGACTTTTCAATGTTGAGCGTTTTGGACGAAATAATACATCTTTAAACCCTAATTTTAGATCTTGTTCGATACGCATGATATTTATTCCTTAAATCTTATCGAATATAGCTCAGGTTAAATCGTTACTGGCAGGTAACTTTTTTGCCTTTTGAGCAGGCACAAAAAAACCGGAGCGTTGGCAGACGCTCCGGTTTTCAGCATTATAGGCATAGATTTGTTAAATACAACCCCTAAAATGTAAACAAATATATCCTAATGAAACTGGATTTGTTCATAACGGCCACTTTTTTATAATTAATCTCTTCTTTTTTATCATTTTTTAATTTTAATCTGTTGTTAATCTCTGCATAATTTATGTTATTGATGAGTTTGAAATAAATTATATTGCAGTGAGTATCTCTTTTTACAAGCTATGATTAAATTTTGGGATAACTTAAAGTATTAAATGGGTTGTGGAAGGTTTGCGTTGTTTAAAAGACGAAAGAAAAAAAATCAATTTCCCGTTGATTTTTATGGTGAAGAGGGAAGTTGGCGCTTTGTGATCCGTGCAATGTGTCAAGATGAGATCATTGATGCTATGTATTGGTGTGCGCATATTTCATGTCATCGTAAAGATTTTGATTTGTTACATATTGCGAGTGATAAATTTGATTGTCGGTATAATTATTCAACCGCAGATTTATCAGATTTACAATTTGGCTTAAGTGGAACACCGCTTAACGTGACCATGATGGGACCGATTGTATTGATGTCGACAATTAAAGAGCATTTTGTTGATAATGAAATCGTTCGATAATCTAAACCATCGGTAATGGATAGTCGTGGTGTGATTTAAGTAATGTGACAATAGAAAAACGCTAAATAATAATCGTTATTTAGCGTTTTTTTATGGCTATTTTTTAAGAAGGCACATCGATTAATTCAGACTACGTTCTAATAGTTGTTGTTGATATTGTACGGGTGTTAGGCCTCGATTGCGTTTAAATGCTTTACTGAAACTTTGCACATTACTGTAGCTAAGTACCGTCGCTATCATTTCGATACTCATACCTGAGAGCATATATTTTATGGCTAAATTACATAAAATATAATTTGTCATGCTCGTAAATGTCCAACCATTATCATGTAATCGACGTTGTAATTGTTGACGTGATAACCCAATTTTTTCGGCAATAAAATCCAGTGTAGGAAAGCCGTAATAACGTGAATAGTTAATAATTTCAAACATGACTTTAGCCAGATCTAACGGTTGGGGCATGTTGAGTAAATCATCAAGTTGTAAATTTGAAACAAGAATAGGCTTGGTTATTGGTAGTGGGCGTTGATTACCATGTTCTAACATCGAAAGATTTAACCAAACCTTTGTCGCAGGTGATTGCCATGTGATCGGGCAGCCGAAAAACTGTTGAATAGCCGGATCTATTATTTCAGCACCCGATAACTCTATTTTTAAAGGGACATAATCATCCCCCATGTAGTTACGGGTGACTTGGGTAAATAAAATCGCAATTTTTAAGCTGTCAAAACTCGCCGCACGCCCATGTGCATAGTTATTGTAATATACCCACTTAATAATTTTACCTGATTGCTGACCATGAAAAGACGCCCCTCCTTGTAAACATGACACACCATAGTTGATCCGTCGAAATGCTAACGCGAGATCAGGGCAAGTCACATACCACTTACCAATTGGCCCGATATTTTCAAATGTTAGATCTGTGGCTATTTTGATCATATACGCTGGATCGTTGGTTAATTCTTCAATCTGTTCTAACCACTGTAAATAATCATTGAAAGGGATTAAAGACATCGGTTCTTTAAGTAATTGAGGGGGAATACCTAATTCAGCCAAGCCGATCCCATAGTGTTTTTGTAAGCCAAGTTCTAATGGTTTAAGAAAGGCGGTTCGAATAAAGGCAATATTGATCATGATGTTCTTCTTATGGTGCTAATGGGTATTTTGCTGAAATAAGTAGGATTATTATCGTTAGTATAAGTCTGATTATATCAATTATTAGCTATTTTCGATTTAAATAGACTTGATTTATACCGTTAATGTGAGCTCTCTCCATAATGACGGCTATTCATCACTGCATGAGTGATGCTTATTAACTATTTTAGTTTTGAACCGGAGAGTGTGGATGAGCTTATTGAGTATGCCCTTTGTCGATACCAATATAGATACAGTATTAAGTGTTTTTGCGGGTGTAGTATTAATTGCAACCATTGCCGCCGTTGGAATTGGTTTTTGGAAAATACATGAATTACCGATTCATAAAGCATCGACTAAAGATCATCACCAAATAGGCTTGATAACAGCCCTAACATGGATTGGCTTTGTGTGGCATTGGGTGTGGGTGTTGGCGGTAATTATTGCATTTGTTGATGGTGAAAAAGCTTTGTGCCGTATTCGAGACATTTGGCATGGGGATCGTTTGCCTGTAGTGCCAGCTCTGTCTACAGATGCTATGACGACAGATACGGAGGAGAAATAGTATGTTAGAAGGTTTAGCTGTTTGGGCTCTGTTTATCTATTTACTGCGTTTAGTGGGCATGCCATGGAATAAATTCACTCAAGCTTTTGCGTACATCGGTGGCGGCAGTTGGTTAATCTTTGTCTGGTTTGGTTTAATTACTTATGCGCCAATGGATTTATCTGGTGGTTCGTTAGTGCAATCACCACATGTACAGTTGCGCCCAGCATCGACATCAATTAATGGCCGTGTAAAAGCCATTCACGTTGAACCAAACAGTAAGGTTACTCAAGGCCAATTGATTTATGAGCTTGAGCCTGAACCCTATGTTATTGCACTTAACAAAGCACAAGCCAGCCTTGATGCTGCAAAAGTAGCTCGAAATATGGCTAAACAAGACATTGGAATGGCACAAGCATCAGAAGTTGCAGCAGTGAAAGATATTGATATTGCAATTAAACAGTTGTCAGCAGCAAAAGCGGATTATCGCTTAAAAAGCACTATGTTGGCGCGTTATGTGAAGCAAAATAATGTCGTGAAACATACAATAACAGCAAGTATGTTAGATGAGCAACGTACTGCGGTTGATGTAGCGAAATCGCAGCAAGTGATGTTGGATTCACAAATTGAAAAAGCCCATATTGCGGTTAAAAAAGCCCAATTAGGAATAGAAAAAGCCCATTTAACCTTAGAGAGTCGTGAGGTTGATATTATTACTGCACAAGAAAATGTCGCGAAAGCACAATGGGATCTGGACAATACTAAGGTTTATGCGCCAGCTGACGGTTTTGTAACGAATTTTATTATGCGTGAAGGTCAATATGTTGGCTCTGTTCCACGGATTCAAATGTATACCAATGAAAAATATGTATTGATGCGCGTTAATCATCAAGCTATTCGTAATGTAAAACAAGGACAAATGGCTGAGTTTGCTTCTGCTGTTTATCCGGGCAAAGTCTTTGCCGCAGAAGTTGAAGGTATTGTTGAGGCAACGGGTGAATCGCAGGGTAATTTGATTGGACGTGAAACCAATGTTCGTCAAACAACCGGTGTCAATATTGCGAATAAACACCATTTTGTACGCTTAAAGCTTTATGAAACAGAAGGGTATGATATTCCTGTTGGTTCCGTCGGTTTAGCTTGGGTCAGTGCTGAAAAACCGATCAGTTTTCTTGGTTTTTTAGATGTTATTCGTGGCATTATCATTCGAATGAAAGCACAAGTTTTCTATGTATGGTCAATGTAAGCATTTGTAAATTATAATAATAACTATTGTATTCCGGTTCGCCTGCCGCTGTTTATCCAGTGGCAGGTTTTTTTTATTGCGCTATACGGTTTAATTTTACTATAAGCCGTATTAAAACTCACTGCTATTGTAATGTTGGTAGTGATTAATAATATCTGCAATGAGTTCTGGTTCTGAAAAATCATCGACAAAATAGCGTTTTTGATCATTTTTAAGGAAGACTTCAATATGTGTTCCATCGCCATCAACACTGGGAATAAAGTGGATTGTATATTCATATGGTAATTGTTTATCGTTAGCGATTACTAATCTAAATCGATGATCCATACAGTATATATCAGTAAAATAACCAGCGGCAGAGAGTTGGTTACTTGCTTTAGTTACCGCAGATTTAGCGATGGTATAGCCCGTGTTATGCGCGGTGATGGTTACCATGACGAAGCCCTCTTTTATTGATGTTAATAGGGGTAACGTTTGTCTATATCACTCGATTTTATCGGGCGAATACACCTGCTTACCAACTAAAAAATTCAATCATCGTCATTAGATTTTTTCATCAATATTTAAGTTTCGATATTTGTTTAACTTATTAGAATAACGACTAGATTACGTATTAAATTGTAACAATAACACTATTTTTAGTGTTTATTATTACATTTTAGTCTGAAATCAGTATTTTTGTAGGTAATATTTGTACAATAAGAATGAAATTTCAAATAATACAAATCTATTAATTGCTCAAATAATGCTATTGGTAAAGCGACTAATATCTACTAATAAAAACGATATGATAGATAAAAAAATACGGCCATCATTTGATAACCGTATTTTTAATGTTGTGTTTTTATATTGTTAGCAACGTACTTATGATTTTTGTAGGCGTACTTTTGCTTTTTTTCGTTCAGCCGCTAAACATGCTGCTGCGGTAAAGACGACATCCGTTGAGCTGTTTAATGCTGTTTCTGCTGAGTCTTGAATTACCCCAATAATAAAGCCAACAGCGACTACTTGCATTGCAATTTCATTTGGAATACCAAATAAGCTTGCAGCTAACGGAATTAATAACAGTGAACCACCAGCAACACCCGATGCGCCACACGCTGATACTGCGGCAACTACACTGAGTAATACGGCTGTCGCAAGATCAACTTCAATACCGAGCGTATGTACTGCTGCTAACGTTAAAATGGTAATGGTAATTGCAGCGCCACCCATATTAATGGTCGCACCTAAAGGAATAGAAACGGAATAAGTATCTTCATGTAGATTAAGATCTTCACATAATCGCATATTTACTGGAATATTTGCCGCTGAGCTACGAGTGAAGAAGGCGGTAATACCACTTTCACGTAAACAACGAAATACCAGCGGATAAGGATTGGCTCTGATTTTTACAAACACAATAAGTGGGTTAACAATGAGTGCAATAATAGCCATTGAACCAAGTAATACACCTAATAGATGTGCATAACCTAATAATGCATTAAAGCCTGTTTGAGCGAAAGTGTGCGCAACAAGACCAAAAATACCAATAGGCGCTAGACGAATAATAAAGCGCACAATTAATGTTACGCCATCAGACATGTCTTGGAAAACTTGTTTAGTGGCATCACTTGCTTGGTGTAGTGAGAAACCTAATGCGATTGCCCATGCCAAAATACCAATAAAGTTACCTGTCATTAAAGCGTTAATTGGGTTATCAACCATTTTAAAAAATAGTGAATTAATAACCTCTGCAATACCTTCAGGTGGTGCAATTGACGTCGTGCTAGTAACAAGCGTTAAAGTGGTTGGAAAAAGAAAGCTCATTGCTACGGCGGTAAAAGCGGCTAATAATGTTCCTAATAAATAAAGGAAAATTATTGGTTTCATATTAGTATGAGTGCCTTTTTTTTGATTGGCAATTGATGACGCCACCAAAATAAATACCAATATAGGTGCGACTGCCTTTAATGCGGCAACAAATAGCCCGCCCAAAGAGCTCATACTTAATGCTGATGATGGGGATATAACGGCTAAAGCAACGCCGGCAATAATACCCACCAATATTTGTATTACTAAACTGCCATTAGCGACTCTGGCAAGAAAGGGTTGTGATTGGCTCATAGTTTATCCTGCATTTTTATTGTTGTGTTTGTGTTTGTATTTACGTTTTATATTTTGTAACAGAAACATTTTTTAACAGGATCTGTTTAAAATAGCCAGTCTTCTTTTAATAAGCATACTTATTGCTGTTTTTTAACAATTCTTATTACGTTAACTTCACAATTGAGTAGCAAGCTGTGTATTTTTATTGGTATGTGTCACGTAACTAAAAAATATCAATTAAGATGAGATGTTTAATTGTTAAGGATTTAGTGGTGATTTTATTTGTAAAGAGGGTAGCTAATGTCATGTTATTTTACATTTGGTTACAGAAAGTAAAACGCCTAAAATTGATTTGTTTTTATGAATGTATCAATCAATCTTAAGCGTTTTAATAAGGCTATAAATATAGCCTTATATTTTTTAACCGAGGTTATTGTGGATCTAGACTAGATAATGTCATTGGTGCCTTTTTTGTTGCTGTAAGTTGTTTAACTTGGGTTAATAAGGCTAACAATGTTTGGTTATTCCATACGCTATCTAATGGTGAATAATGCGTTGCCATCATCGCTTGTACTTCATTATCAAGTTGCTGTAATAGTTGTGGTTGAGTCGTCAATGTTGAATATTGCTGTTGACGCCATTGTTGATAATAAGTTTGTACTTTAATTGGCTCATTAGCATTAATCGCCGCTTCAAGCATTGATGTTATATCTGTTGTTTGTGTCGCTGTTACAGTTGTTGCTATAACAGTTTGCTGACGTTTTTTAATTAATAATACTAAAGTAATTAACCACAATAGGGCAAAAATAAGCGTTGTCCATGGCCATATGCCCGCCGCAGTAATGGTTTTTGCTGAATGTATTGTTGCTGCTGGTGGCGTTATTATTGCCGGTGATGAAAATTGGTTATTTGCTGTAGGATCAGCAATGACATTTAACGTTAACCCTTTAATTTTACTGCGTTGTTGTTTTTCTGTGGTTGTATTCCACCAATTAATGGTTAATGGTGGTAGTGTTACTTTACCTGTTTGACGAGGAATAATGACTTGTTTTAACGTCATTACACTGTAGCCATTTTCAGTACGATATTCAGGTTTCTCATTATAAATACGCACAGTATCAGGGTAGGTCAGGTTTACATTTGGCATATTACTTTGAGCAACGTCTTTAATTCGCAAAGTAATGGTGCGGGTAATGGGTTCGCCAACTTTGGTGGTTACATCATTGAGATTTGAAACCTGTGGTTGCCATGTTTGTTGTAACTGTAAGTCAGAGGTTGGTAACCATAACCCTTTATAAGCCGTTGGTTTAGGCTTGATGTTGATGGTGATATTTCGAGCATCTTCATTTACTGGTACGGTAATGCCTGAGTTAAAACCATTTGCGCCACGTACTGCGCTACCATTGAATTTCGAACCTTGAATAATGATCTTGCCTGCCTTTTCTGCCGTCAGCTGATAGTTACGCGTGATGACTAAATAACGACGACCATTTTGAACAATATTATGTTGAGCATCTTGACCCACTTGCGACACGGTTAAACCGTCACCTGATGGTGCACTTAATGAGGCTTGAGATAGCTGCTCACCAATCAATATTTTCACTCGATAATTAATACTTTCACCAACATAAAGTATATTTTTGTCAATTTCAGCCGTCACTCGCACATTAGCTTGATCTGTTGCTGAATTGTTGGTTTGACTGCCTTTAAGTACTGTAATTGTGATCGGTGTTGTTTGAGAACTGCCTATTTTAAAGGCGGGGATCGTGGCCGTTCCGACATTTTTTGCCGCAACCGCAAGCGTCCAAGTTGTATTACGAGACATCGCGCCATTTATTAATGATGTCGAGCTACTGGCACTCGGTTGGCCATATGCAAAATTGGGGCTTAATACACTAAAGTCGACACTGTCGGGGTTGATTGCGGTATCGACTGAAATCGATAACCGAAACACTTGATTTACAGCAACAACATTTTTAGATACCGTCGCTTCTGCTTGTGCTGCGATTGCTTGTAACGGCAATAATGTGACGAGCATGGTTAGAAGTAATAACCATGGAGAGAGCCATTTTTTAGCCCGATTATTTTTATTTACTGACATTTTTATCTTCTCTATTACCATGATTTATTACTTTGCTGCTGCTCGGCTCTTTGCTGTGCTTGCAACATTAATTGGGCTCGAATTAATCCAGCTGTATCGTCAGGTACTTGCTCAAGTTTTTTCAATATAGGGTTACTGACTGAAAGCACTTGTTGCTGCTTACCGTTTGGTTTTCCTTGCTGCATCGTTACTGCTGATGGTTGTTGGTCTTTACCGTTTTTATCTTGTTGCTTATCTTGCTGTTGAGCTTGTTGGCTTAATGCTTGTTTAGCATTTTGTTCAGCTTGCTGTTTCTTGTCCGCCTCACTCATTGACGGTTGTTTGTTTTCATTA